>JBOHWL010000058.1:0-6742 GCA_050736615.1 Binataceae bacterium (SeqCode)
GCGCCCCGAGGGCCGGAACGTCTATTATCGCGCCGAAATTGAGGGCCTGGCGCCGTTGGTCGACTGGATAAGCCACTACGGCGTCTTCTGGCGCGAGCGCTTTGTCAATCTCGGAACACTCTTGAAGGAGATCGATCCATGACCCAGGCTAGAATGAACACTGCCGATATCGTGGTCGAGAAGGTACTTCCGCACGCGCCGGAGACCATCTGGAAAAGTTTGACGACCGGCGAACACATCGACCGCTGGTTGATGAAGTCTACGGGGTTTCAACCCGTGGAAGGTGCGCAGCTGCTCGAGGCCGAGAAAGAGCTGACCCGTCGCGGCGACGAGCTGGCGCGGCGGCGGCAGGAACTCCCGTGGATTCGGATCGACAAGGAATATCGATTCGAGGCCGACGAGGGCGAACAGACGCTGTGTGATCTGTTTGCCGGGCGCTCGCAACTCCTCGTCTACCACTTCATGTTCGGGCCTGACTACACCGCAGGATGTCCGTCGTGCTCGGCGATCGCCGACGGGTTCGACCGTTCCGTCGTCCACCTGGCGAACCACGATGTCACGCTTGCGGCGGTGTCGCGCGCGCCGCTCGCCAAGCTGCAGGCCTACAAGCGGCGGATGGGATGGACGTTCCCCTGGGCGTCCTCACTCGGCAGCGACTTCAACGCCGATTTCAACGTCCAGTTGACCGAAGAGCAACAGCGCGAGGGAGGCTTCGAATACAACTACCGGCGCGGGGCGGCGTTGCAGTTACGCGGTGACCAGGGACCCGTCGCCGAGATCGCGGCCATGACCGGAACCGACGTGGCCACGTACACGCGTGAGCGGCCGGGCATGAGCGCCTTCGTGCTCGAGGACGGCGCCGTTTACCACACTTATTCCACCTATGCACGCGGACTGGACGGCCTCTGGGGCATGTACCAGTGGCTCGACCGCCGAAAGGGCGCAACGAGACGGGCATCTGGTGGCGTCGTCGCGACGAGTACGGCAAGCGCTGAGCGAAGTCGTGGGTGTTGCGGCGCAATTGCGGGACGGCGGATCTCACGACGCATGGCTTTCGAGCGAGTCTTCTTCGGCGTCTCGGCGGTCATCTTCGCCGCTAACGCGGCGGTGACGATTCGTCTGGTGCGTCCATGCCCGCGACGGGCGAGATGCCGATGTGCGGCGCTGGACGATGGCGTGGACGCGATACCCGGACCGAGAAGAGTACGTACGTCTTCCATCTTCAACGTCGTGCATCGTGGACCATACACTCGCGGAAACGTCTTCTTGATGTCGCGCCCAACGAACACATGCGTTTTGCGTCGAAGATGGTTTTCGTCTGCCTGCAAATTTTCCACGCGGTCTTCGCCGGCCCGCTTTAAGTGGCGACTTGCTCGTCGGTTATTTTTTTTCGGATCTCACGTGTTAAGCTCGTGTAATGCTGGTTTTGGGAATTGAATCGTCGTGTGATGACGCCGCCGCGGCGGTGATTGAGACCACGCGGCCGGGCGCCGCCACCGTACGCGCCAGCGCGGTGGTCAATCAGGACGATATCCATCGCGCATATGGCGGCATTGTGCCGGAACTCGCCTCGCGCAATCACGTCCTGACCATCATGCCGGTGGTTGAGCGCACCCTTGCGATGGCCGGATGCGGGTTGGCCGACCTCGGTGGTATCGCGGTGACCCGCGGACCCGGTTTGGTGGGTTCGCTGCTGGTTGGCTTGATGGCGGCGAAGGGACTCGCGCAGGCGACCGGGCTGCCGCTGGTGGGGGTTAATCATCTCGAAGGCCATCTGCTGGCGCCGCTGCTCGAACATGAGGTGGCGATGCCGTACCTGGCGCTGGTGGTTTCCGGGGGTCATAGCGCGCTCTTCGTGGTCGAGGACTTCGGACATTATCGGCGGCTTGGATCAACGCGTGACGACGCCGCCGGGGAGGCCTTCGACAAGGTGGCGCATTTGATGGGGCTGGGCTATCCGGGCGGCAGGGTGATCGACGAACTCGCGCGCCGTGGCAATCCCAAATGCGTGCGGATTCCGCGCGCGCGGGTCAAGGGCGCGCCACTCGACTTGAGCTTCAGCGGGGTGAAAACGGCGGTTGCGATCTTTTTGTCAAATGACCATGGGGCGACTCAGCCCGAGGACCTCGCCGCCAGTTTTCAGGATGCCGTGGTCGATATGCTGGTGCGTCCGGCGCTGGCCGCCGCGGAGGAAATCAACGTGGCCACAATCGCGCTGACCGGCGGAGTCGCGGCGAATTCACGCCTGCGCGCGGTCTTGGACGAGGCGGCGCGCGCGGCCGGCCGGCGCCTCGTCGCACCTTCGCTAAAATATTGCACGGATAACGCCGCGATGATCGCGTTGGCCGGCGCTTACCGGCTGTTGCGTGGCGAACGCGACCCGCTCACCCTCGACGCCGTGGCGAACCTGCCGCTATGACGACGCGCGCCGCGGCGGCCGCGCTGGCAGATGCGGGCGTGTGTCCCTCCAAGGGCCGGGGCCAGAATTTTCTCGTGCAGGCGCAGGTGGCCGAGCGGATTATCGACGCGGCCGCGCTTGGCACCAATTCCGCCGTGGTTGAAATCGGACCGGGCCTGGGAATCCTCAGCGAGCGGATCGCTGCTCGCCCGATCCGACGGCTTATATTGGTCGAACTCGACCGTCGGCTGGCCGCCACTTTGCAAACGCGCTTTGCCGGGGACGATCACGTGAGCGTGGTCGCCGAGGATTTTCTCACCTGCGCTTTACCCCAACTCGCGGGCGCGCCGCCGATCACTGTGGTCGGCAATCTGCCGTTTAACGCCGCCGCCGCGATTTTGCACAAGCTCTGTGATCAGCGCGGGCTGATCGAGCGGATGGTGCTGATGTTTCAGCGCGAAGTGGCCGAGCGGATTCGTGCGCGGCCCGCCACCACCGCTTATGCGGCACTCAGCGCCTATAGCGCGCTCTATTGGAAAATCGCCGGCCATTTCCGCGTTGCCGCCGGCAGCTTCCATCCGAAACCGCGCGTCGAGGCCGAAGTGCTGGTGTTCGAGCCCGTCGCGCGGACCTTTGCCGATGACGAGGAGGACATCGTGCGAGAGACGATACGGTCGGCCTTCTGTGCGCGGCGCAAAACGCTACGCAACGCCTTGGTTCATGGGCTCGACGCCAGCGCCGGTCAGGTCGAAGCGTTGCTCGCCGCCGCCGCGATCGCACCGTCAGCGCGGGCCGAGACGCTCGCGACCGGCGATTTCATCAGACTCGCGCGCGCGATCGCGAAGATCAAGGCGTCACCGCGGCTCGGCGCCGATGCCTGAACTGCCCGAGGTTGAATCGCTGCGCCGGATTCTTGCCCGCTCGGCGACCGGACGCGGCTTGGTCGAGGTGAGGGTGACCGAAGCGCGCTTGCGCCGCGCCGTCGCGCCGGATTTCGCCAGGATGGTCACCGGACGGACGATCGAGCGTATCGAGCGGCGGGCCAAGTACCTGCTGATCCATCTCAGCGGCGGCCGCGTGATGATGGTGCATCTCGGCATGAGTGGAAGCCTGACGCATCGTGGTGAAGAGTTTGGCGCGGTGTTTAATCCGCGTCACGATCACGTCACCTTCGTACTCGACGACGGCAGTTGTCTGGTGTACAACGACCCGCGCCGGTTTGGCCTGATAAAATTGCTGAAGCGGAATGAGCTTGGGCTGGTCGAGGAACTCAAGGGGCTCGGCCCCGAGCCGCTCAGTGACGAATTCAACGCCGCCTATTTATTTCACGTAACGCGCGGACGCACCGCTTCAATCAAAAACGTTCTGATGGACCAGCGCGTTGTCGCCGGGATTGGCAATATCTACGCCTCCGAGATTCTGTTTCGCGCCGCCGTGCGTCCGACCCGTCGGGCGGGCAAGACCAAACGCGCCGAACTGGAAAAAATTGTCGCGGCAACCTCCGCGATTCTGCGCGCGGCGATCCATAGCCGTGGCACTACCTTCCGCAGTTATCGCGATGCGCAAGGCGAGCCGGGAGACTTCGCCACGCACCTGGCGGTCTATGGGCGCGAGGGGGCGCCGTGCCGCGTCTGCGCCACGGTTATCAAAGGCGTGATCGTCGGCCAGCGTTCGAGTTTCTATTGTCCGCGTTGTCAGCGTTGAACCAGCCGTCCCGCGCCAAGTTTCAGCGACCGTTTCATGCCGCCGCGCCACGCGGATGCGTTTGAATAACGGACGTTTTCATCTAGGCTTAAGCTGTCATGTCCCAACCACTAATAGGCGACGTTTTGCCTGATTTCCTCGAAGAGATGGTCCATCTGCTGCAAGGGACCGGGGCGGAGCCGCTGGAGGAGCAACTCCGCCGGCTTCGAATCGAGTCAATCTGCGACTGTGGCGACGAGAATTGCGCGAGTTTCGCCACCGCCGCCGAGGTCAAGGTTGCCAGCGTGGTCGAATTGACGGCGCTGGAGGGCTATTTGATTATCGATCTTAACGCCGCCGAACAGATTTGCTTTATCGAAGTGCTGGGCCGCGCCGACGTGCGCTATCTGCTCGACGAACACTACCCAAAGTAGGCTTTTAGTACTTCAGTCGGCACCTCGGGCCGTTCGGGAAGCTCCGCACAAGCGGCCGGTGTCATTCCGAACGAAGTCCGCCTCCAGCGTAGCCGCGGGCGAAGCGAACACACCAGACGGAGCCGAGCGCATTAGCGACGCCGACGGCTTCGCGAGCAGGCGAGTCTTTATCTTGGCCGAAGGCTCGCGGACTCGCCCGCCCCACGGAGCTGCGCTTAGGAATGCAAGTCCGCGGTCGCGTTCAGGACCACGAGTCTGCGAGGTGCGTTCGAAATAAGTGAGGAATCCCGGATGAACCTCAAGATGAGAACAGCTTTCCGGGATTCCTCGCCGCGTTCGGAATGACAGATACGTTTGTGCAGAGATTCCCTCGCCCAGCTTCGCGCCGGCTAACAGAGCGGGAACACTTCGTTCCCAAAGTCTCGCCAGACCTTGAATAATTCACATACTCCAGAATGACAGAACTACGCTTTTCTAGCCGCTGGCGCGGACGCGTTCCCGCCGGGAGAACTGGGAAACAAAGCCGAGCGCCGCGCTCGCCACCCGCTCCTTTTCGGTATCGACGGTAATCACGTGGAAGCTTTCCTCGAGCGTGATCGCGCGTTTATGACCGGTCCCAAGATGATTCATGACGAACTCGACGTTCTTCTCGCAGGGGCAGGTATGGTCGCGGCGGCCGTGAATCACCATGGTCGGCTGCACGATTTCATGCAGCCGCGGGCGCACCAATTCGCTTAATTCGCCCAGATTAAAGGCGGCGCTCAGCGGCATCAGGCGGGTCCCCGGATGGATTCCACGCGCGGCATTGTCGTGGATATCGGAACCGCCGGGCTGATGGAAGTAAATGCGATCGGCGAGACCCCGCAGCGGCCTCATCGCGCGCAGCAGCAGGCGGGTTTTGAGCGGCAGAAAAAAAGCCGGCGCCAGCAACATCAGGCCCGCCACCGCTTCTCTTTGATCGGCGGCCAGTCGCGCGGCCAGCACCGCGCCCATCGAAAGCCCGATGACCACGTTGGGGTCGCCATACTCGCGCAGCCGTTCGAAGCCCTCGACCACGCTTTCGTACCAATTGATGTGCGTGGTGGCGCCCAATTCCTCAGGTGCGCCGGCGTGACCGGCCAAGCGCACGCCGTGCACGCGCACGCCGGCGGCGGCCAGCCGCTCGCCCAAGTAGCGCATTTCATATGGAGTGCCGGTTAAGCCATGAATCAGCAGCGCGCTCACGCCCGCGCCGGGAAAGAGAAACTCCGAGATGTCAACGCCGCCTGGGTGGGGGTCCTCGTCCGCTCTACTCATATATGCCTGGGGAGTTAATCGCCTGGCGCGGGTTACATCGGGGCTGGGCTCGAGTTTGAGCTGGCGCCAAGCGCGCTAGTATCAATCTGGATCCTAGCGTGTTGTTTCAGATGATTCACGAAATGAATAAAGGCCGCGGTGCGCCGCGCTTGCAGTAATTGTTGCACGAACGGCTTGCGCGCCGCCTGCCATTCGGCATCGGTCGGTGGGGTGCGCGTCAAAACCTCGAAAATATAGGAATCGCCCTGGTTTTCGATGACGTGGGGAATCACGCCTGGAATTTTGGGCAGCGCGGCGGCGGCATCGGCGATGTGGCCGACTGGCCCGACGCCTGGAAGTTCGCGCGCGGTTCTGGAGAATTCCGGCGTCGTTTGCACTTCGAGCCGGTTTTGCGCGGTTATCGAATTAAAATCGCCGGCGCCTTTGATCTGCTTCAAAATCGTTACGGCGGACTGATGCGCCCTGGATTCGGCTTGCAAATTAATGTAGGCCTGCCGCACCATTTCCTCAATGTCCTTGTATGGTGGAACGTGGGCGGGGTCACGCGCAACCATCTTGACCAGATACGGCACCGGTCCCTTAGTCACTGCGTGCACGTCGCCGGGGCTGAGCTTGAATACTTGTTGGGCCAGCTTGGGATCGTCCTCGGCGCCTCTAATCTGAGCGTTTTCGGTGAAAAAGGGCGTAGTCACGGCGGTCAGGCCGCGCTTTGTGGCCAAGTCCTCGAGGCTGTGGCCTGCCAGCCCGGCGGCCAGGTCCAAATCGAGGTCTTGGCGCGCCGTTTCGGTCCCCGCCTGACGGCGGAGGTCGTCGATGATCTTGGGGCGCACCTGAACCAACGTATCAACGCTTGCGGGCTTCACCTGTTCGACCTGGATGATGTGATAGCCGAAGCGGGTATGCGCGATGACGTACTGGCCGGGCTTGAGAC
>JBOHWL010000059.1:0-26675 GCA_050736615.1 Binataceae bacterium (SeqCode)
CACACCGCGGCACTGAATGCGATGTTGATTAACGAGAGGCTGCGCGCCGAAAAACGCCAATAATTTAACTTTCCCTGATGGTCTCGCGTTGAACTTGCCGGCGCTTCGGTCTTCAATCTGGAACGGCAGTAGTCTATTTCGCCAGATTTTCGCTTTACTGGACTTATTGCTGATGAATTTAATCGATGATCGGCGGCGACGTGCGCTATTATTGATAAGCAGAATAACCGTTGTCTCGCCAAAGAGCACGCACTTAGTATGTTTTCATAATCCGCGAATCATACTGAGTGCGAGCTCTAAATGGTTTATCAAAACGTTGTCAATGGACCGCTCAAATCGCCCAACGAAGAGAACCGCACGGTTGTCATAGGTGCGGGTCCGGCCGGCCTTACCGCCGCTCACGAACTCTCCGGCCATGGCCGCAGCGTGGTCGTGCTTGAGCACGACCCCGAACACGTCGGCGGCATCGCACGCACAGTCAATTACAAGGGGTTTCGCTTCGATATCGGCGGGCACCGCTTTTTTTCCAAGAACGCCGAAATTGAGAAGCTCTGGAGCGCCATCCTGGGCGAGCGCATGATCGAACGTCAGCGCATGTCGCGCATTTATTACCGGGGGCGCTTTTTCAAATATCCGCTCGAAACCATCGACGTCCTGCGCAATCTCGGCGTTTATGAATCGGCCGCCTGTGTGGCCAGCTACCTCATCGCGCGGATTGGCCCACGCGAGAATCCGCAAAGCTTCGAGGATTGGATCACTAATGCCTTCGGCCGGCGGCTCTACCGCATGTTCTTCGAGAGCTACACCGAAAAGGTCTGGGGCATGCCGTGCCGCGAAATTAGCGCGGACTGGGCCGCCCAGCGTATCAAGGACCTCTCGATGCGCACGCTGCTGACCCGCGCCTTAAGTTTGCGCACAAGAAAGAATGGTCCGGTGATCAAGACTCTAATCGACCGCTTTCGCTATCCGCTCCACGGACCGGGCGAGATGTGGCAGCGGCTCGCCGCCATTCTGGCGGAACGGCAGGTGCCAATCCGCATGGGCGAGAGCGTGGTCCGCATCGAGCGGCGTGAGGGCGGCGTCGAAGCGGTGACGACCGCGGGCCTGGCGGGCCGCCGCCGATACCCCGGCGGCCATTTTATTTCGACCATGCCGATACGTGAACTGATCGATGCGTTGACCCCAGCCGCGCCCGCGCAAATCGCGACGGCGGCGCGCAGCCTGCGTTATCGCGACTTCCTGACCGTCGCGTTGATTATCGATCAGCCTGATTTATTCCCGGACCAATGGATCTACATTCACGAGCCCGGCGTCCAGGTTGGGCGGATCCAGAATTTCAAGAACTGGAGTCCGGCGATGGTGCCGGACCAGCGCTACACCGTACTCGGACTGGAGTATTTTTGCTTCGACTCGGATTCGCTGTGGAACTCGAGCGATGCCGAACTGCTCGCCATGGGTACGCGGGAGCTCGCCCATTTGGGTCTGGTCGACCCCGCGCACGTGGGCGACGGCACGGTGGTGCGCCAGCGCGCCGCCTATCCCGTCTATGACGGCGATTATCGCTGTGCGGTCGATACCATTCGCGGATTTATTGACCGTGAGTTGCCCAATCTGCAATTAGCCGGCCGCAATGGCATGCATAAGTACAACAACCAGGATCACGCCATGATGACCGGCCTGATGGCGGCCCGCAACGTGATGGGCGGCGCCTATGATCAGTGGCGGGTCAACGCCGATGCGCTGTATCTGGAGGAAGATGCGGTGGACGCGCCTACCTCCCGCATGGTGCCGCGTCGCCTCGTCCATAGCAGCGTCTTGTAAGGCTTCCAGGGGACGGGCATTTCCGCCGTTGCATGAAATTGATACGCCGCGAATCGCAATGCGGAGCCGCGCCTCGCGACCTTGGTCTCGCTTATTTCGCCGCGAGGGAATCCGGTCGTGCCGCTTCGAGCGCGTCCACTGCGTTGATCAGGCATTTTTCCGTGGTGGGCCAATCGATACAGGGATCGGTCACCGAAACACCGTATCTGAGTTCGGCGCGGTTGTGCGTCAGTGGTTGATTGCCGGCGTCAATATTGCTCTCAAGCATTACACCCATGATGGCGTGACTGCCCGCGTTTATTTGCTCGACCAGGGCACCAAGCACCGCCGGCTGCTTGCGATAGTCCTTGGCGGTCTGCGCATGCGAGCAATCGACCATCACGCGCGGAGCCAGCCCCGCCTTGTCCAACAGCGCTACGCATTCGGCGATGCTGCGCTCGTCATAATTAGGGGTGCGTCCGCCGCGCAGCACCACGTGCGTGTCGGGGTTGCCGGTGGTGCGCACGGTCGCGGTCATGCCGTCCTGGTTGATGCCGAGAAAGGAATGGGGCCGACGGGCTGATTCAATCGCGTTGATCGCCGCCTGAAGGTTGCCTTCGGTCGTATTCTTGAATCCGACCGGCATCGAAAGCCCGCTTGCCATCTCGCGGTGGGTCTGTGATTCGGTGGTGCGCGCTCCAATCGCCGACCATGAGATAAGATCGGCGATATATTGCGGGGTAATCGGGTCGAGCATCTCCGTGCCCGCCGGCATGCCCAGGCTCGTGATGTCGAGCAAAAGGCGCCGTGCTATGCGCAACCCCTCCTGCATGTCGCAACTGTCGTCCATGCCGGGATCACTGATGAGCCCTTTCCAGCCGACCGTCGTGCGCGGCTTCTCGAAATAAACCCGCATCATCAGGAACAGGCGATGGTCGAGCACACGGCGCAGCTTGACCAGCCGTTTGGCGTAGTCGAGCGCGGCCGCTGGATCATGGATCGAGCACGGACCAACAACGCATAGGAGGCGCTCATCGCGCCCGGCAATGATGCGGCGCACGGTCTCACGCGCCTCGATAATGTCAGCCGCCATCGCCGGCGTAACCGGCAGTTCGTTTTTCAACCGGCTCGGCGCGATCAGCGGCTCGGTTGCGATGACATGGATATCCTGCAGTTTCTTCGTCGGCACAACAGGCTATTAATAGCGGAATCAAGCCCGCCGACAAAGACGCCTTCTGTCAGCTCAGACGTTTGGAGCCGGCGCCGCGTTCAGAGTGAATTGGTGCTGCCGGCTGAATTCATATGACTTGGCGAACCCGCAGGTAGTAAAATGCTTTGTCGGGAAAATTTACGCGTTTTGGCATCAACGCCGATTAGTGTTTGGATTCGCGTTCGGATTCCGGCCGCTGGGCGAGGGTGGCATCGACTGCTCGGGCGCGGAGCCATGAGACGAGCTTGCCGCTACCGGCACGCCTCTCACGAGCCACAGGTTTTCTGCGTTCAGCCCGGTTGTTCCCATTTCAAGTTCGAACGCGACCCGGTCACCGGCGTTGACAGCCTGGCCGTGGGTCTGATTGGCGTGAAAAATTATCTCCTGTCCCCGATCCACAGCGATATAACCGTAGCCTTTCACAGAGTCGAGCAGCTTCACCGTCCCGAATGGCATCAGGGTTCCTCAAACGTTAAATCGTACGCAGATTGTCGGCTTGTGGTCCCTTCGAACCCTGGCTGATTTCAAACTCCACTCGTTGGTTTTCTTCCAGGCTCTTGTAGCCCGCCCCCTGGATGGCAGTGAAATGAACGAAAACGTCGGGACCGCCCCCGTCAGGGCTGATGAAGCCATAGCCCTTCTCAGCGTTGAACCATTTAACCGTGCCTTGAGCCATCTGAATGCCCCCGCGTGCTCAAATAATCTCGATCAGCTTCTATCTTTAAGCTTCTAAGAAAGCCTGTACAAAAGCGCAAATTCTGTATTCCGAGCGCGGCAAACGCGGCAAACAAACCGAAGCCGTTTTTGCTTTTCCTCGACCTTTTTCGGATTCTTCACTTCGTACTGCGTTCAGACTAATGACTAGCCTTGCAAAGCTTCGTAGCAGAAAACCGTGCGACAGACAACGTGACAGGCGGGATAGCCATTTCCGTTCCCGCGCACGGATGCGAATAGGCATGACCTCGGCGTGCGCTCAGATAAACTTCTCAGTCGCGGCAAGAAGGCTTTGCCGGCGCACCCGGATAATCACCGAGGCCATTTTTGTCCAGCGTGATCATCGCGGTTCGCGCGGCTTTGGCGAGTTGCGCGCGATCGAAGATCATTACGAGCGATCCGATATACTCGCTCTGGCTTTTAGCCTTGCGCCACGGGGGGATCACGAACGCGCTCTCATGCGCCAGCGGGCCATATTTTTGCAGGAGCAGTTTCGCGCTCGGATACCATGCCTGAATTCCGACCGCGACATGCTTGTGATCCAGTGGCATAAGCAATAGCCCCAGGCGTGCAAAGGGGCTCGGCGAGCAGCGCGCATCCGAACAGCGGGTCACTGGGTACACCATGCTCGGTCCGATCAGCTTCTTTGTCGGAAGCACGCCCGCTGTCACGGCGTTGGCCACCGAGAGCCGTGATAGTTGCCCCTCCTCGGCGAGCAGGATCTCTGTATCGACCAGCAGGTTCTGAAAGCGCGACGAATCGAAACGGCTCCTGGCCTCGAGCAATTTCATGGTCGGTCCCGCGCGCAACCGCGCCGGCACACGGTAGAGCGATATCCCCCCCCTCCGGACCGGGTCGGCGTCGAGCGGTGCGAGAAAAGGGCGCCACATCGCGAGATCCTTATTCACGACGATGACCGCACGCACGTCATGATCCGCCAGATAAGCTTCGAACTGAGCCTGAGCGGCGGGCACGTAGGTCAGCGTCATGAACGGATCAATTATTGGCCAAAATTGCCATCTTCCGAACCACGGGCCCGCGCCCTGCGCCATGCGGAAATACATTCCGGTTTCCGCTTGCCAGAGCATCGAATCGTTATAGGGCCAGAACGGAAGGAAAAGTACAGTCTCTCCGCGTTTGAGATAGTGTTTATATTCACTCGTACCGAAAAATCGGGGATTTGGCTGAGGTTTTACCCAATAGCTTGCCGAAATCGCTGGAAACGTGAGCGCCACGATGGCAAGCGCGACACCGAACCTAAAATAGGCGCTGACCGTCGTCGAAGATGACCAAAGAGCATATATGATCGCAACAATTAGAAATGCGTAAAGACAGAACCTTACTGGCGCCGCACTATCAAGGATTGGCAATTGCAAGACGGCATCGGGCATGCCGATGTGAGTTGCTCTGCCCGCCACTACCATTGCCGGACCCAGTGAAAGCAACAAAATAATTATGAATGAATCGATAAGGAGCCTGCCGGAAAACGAGTGCCAATAACGGCGTGCATACGCAATGACTATCGCGAGAAGCGGCAAGGCGAAATAGGCGCCCGGCTCGGCGGCATCGCGCCCGTTGAAGGGTGCGCTGATAAAATTCAACAGTGGAATGTGGCCTAATTGGTTATTCGGTGACGGAATAAAGAAATTCAACAAATCGGCCGAAAGAATTGTAACCGACCAGATGGGTCCGTCCTGCAGGCGATACGCGAAAAAATAGTACAGGAAAGGAGTTGCGATTAGCAGCGCGGCTGCGCAACTCAATCCGAGACAGCCCAGTACGCCGAGTACGCACCGGCGTGTGTCACCCGCGCTCAACATGAAGGCGAGTCCCAGCGCCATCGCCCCGAACATGATCATCGTGGCGAAAATTTCGAGCGCGATGAAGAACTGCGCAACCAACAGAATGGCTAACGCGACAGTCAACTGGCGCGCCGTGATTTCGTCACGAAATCGGCGAATCCCGAAGTAGATCGCGAGCGGAACTGGGAAAATAAATAGAGTATGCAGATGAGTGAAATAGAGCTGCCCCAACATGTAGGGGCTGAAGCCAAAGATATAGCCACCCACAATGGCCGACCAGTAATTGCCGCTGAGATATCGGCATAGAAAGAAAACGCACCAAGCCGCCAGCGCCAGGCTCGAAAGGCACAGGATGTTCAGTGTCGCAATTGGCCCCAGCGTCGCGGTCAGCGGTGCCGCCATCAGACTGACCAACGGAACACTCGTCTGCCACGTCAAGTTGTAGCCGGTCGGCGCCCAAATAACTTTGCTCAAAAAGATGTTCAGATGATGGATGAGCGCGTACGGCCACCACACCAAAAACCACATCATGAGTTGCGGATCGGCGCCGTCGCCAATGTGCGCGGTGGACCAATGCCCAATCAAGCCTCGCCCGACAAATAAAAATGCGCAGATGAAGTAGATTGCGAAGGCGAAAACGTTTGCCGCGACTCCGGTTCGCGTCAATGCGGCGCCCCCGCTGAATATTCCCGTTTGAGAAATTGCGGGGAGGCGCAGGCGCATGCGCGATCGGACGGTAAATAGTGTTGTTAGCCTAATGCACTTATTCTCCAGTGCGCTCACATAAAATCAGATGACATCAGATGTTTAACGAGTCAAATGTAATCCTACGAGAAATGCACGAGACACTCAGCGTATGCGGCCCCAGCGATATTTGCAGCGGTCGCTATAGCTCGAAAGCATGCTCATTAAGCCTGTATAGACGAGCTGAAATTAGCTCCGAACCTCGCGAGAGAAGTCGTGTGTGCACGATAACTCACGCGGCGGACGTCCGGTTTTCGGCTTGTTAATCCGCGCGCGTTCGTCGGCACTAACAAGCGGACGCCGTGGGAACTCGGCCTCATGCGAACAAGTGTCAGGTTTCCAGAGCCAAATCCGACATTCCAACAAACGGACTGAAATCGCCAACCAAAACCGCACGCCGTATCCCAGCATGTCCAGAACGGAAATTGCCGGGTAGGGTGATATACACTGAAGCGCCGCGCCGCGCGGCGCTATCGATGAGCGAAGCTTCATCAGTATCACCCGCACTTCCGGAACGGATAAAGAGCGCGCTGGGCTCGATTTACGGCGGCCATTTTTGGCTGCTGTTCGGCGCCAGCTTCATGCTCAACATTGTCATGAATCTGCTGGTGCTTTATCCGCTCTTCATCGTCAAGTTGGGCGGCGGCGCCAGCGCGATCGGCGCCATCATCGGCACCGGCTCGTTGGCGGCGTTAGTGTCGCGCCCCGGCACCAGCGCCGCGATCACATGGCGCGGGCGACGCTGGACGGCGTGCTGGGGACTCGCGCTCAACGCGCTCGCGATGCTGTGGCTGATACCGCTCAAAACGATCGGCTGGAGCATCTTTGCGGCGACCGCGCTGGCTGGCGTCGCCAACGGCAGCGCGCGCGTGGCGCTGTTTGCGATGCTCTACGACATTTTGCCGGCCGGGCGGCAAGGCGAGACCATGTCGATCTTCAGCTTGAGCAGCATGATCCCGGCGATTTTCGCGGCGCTCGTGGGCGAGTTGATCCTGCAGCGCTCCGGTTTCACCGCCTTCTTCATCACCGCCGCGGTGATAAGCGCGATCGCGGGCGGCATCGTGCTGATGCTGGCCGATGA
This sequence comes from Binataceae bacterium (SeqCode), assembly GCA_050736615.1. Taxonomy (GTDB): domain Bacteria; phylum Desulfobacterota; class Binatia; order Binatales; family Binataceae; genus JBOHWJ01. The sequence continues at coordinate 7,352 of JBOHWL010000059.1, forward strand.
CCATCCAGGAAACGCCAGCCCGCATGGCGGGGCGGCGGAAATCAACGAGATGGTGAGCTACGCTTCGCTGTTGGCGGATCCGGCGCTCCTGATGCTCTGGCTGATCACGCTGGTGTTCGGCCTGGCGCTGGCTAGCCGCAACAGTTTTGTCGCGCCCTTCGGTGTGGCCGAGGGGATCGCCAATGTCGGCTGGTATTTCACGATTTATTCGGCGGTCGCGACGGTGGTAAGACTTGGCGGGAGGGTGATGGATCGGATTGGGCTCGAGCGCATCCTGATCCCCTCGCTGGCCATCAACGGTGCCGGTATCGCGCTGGTCGCATTGACCGGCCACTACGGGATGCTCTATATCGCCGCCGCAATCGGCGGGCTCGGACATGGCTTCGTCTATCCCGCGTTGAGCGCGCTCGTCATCAAACACACCCCGCCGCGTGAAATGGGACGCGCCTCGACGATCTACACTTCGCTGTGGGATTTAAGCGCGATGGCGGGGCCGTACCTGTTTGGTCTCACGGCGGAGTTTGCTGGCTACGCGCTGATGTTCCTGATTGCGGGCGCGCTTGCGATCGCGGGTGCGATATTGTGCGGAACGCAGTGCCGCCGAGGCGGTAGCCAAGCCGCAGGCGCAGCGAGCAGGCTTGGACCGTAGGTCGAATCGAGTCCGCGGAATTTCCCTTTTAATACGCCATGCTTTTGCGGCTGGCTTCAATCAGATGCTGGATTTCCTCTTCGCTGAAGCCGGCCAAAAGCCGCGCCTCGCGAGCGATCGTGATCGCATTGTCATTGCCGCTATCCTCCACCGCGCGCCGCGCGCCGCGAAAGTTGAAAATATCGTCGAGGTTATCCTGGAATTCCTGCGCCTTGCGCAACCGCTCGGGTTCGCCTTCAGTCAGCTTGCGCATCCACTTCGAACCCATCCGCACGTGGGTGATTTCGTCGGCCAGTACGTAATCCACCGCGCGCTCGATTACCTCATCGCCGTTTTTCTGCGCGATACGAATAAGCTGTTCGAAAACGTCGCAGGCCAGTCCTTCGAGGCCGCGATTGATTCCGGCCACGCGTGCGGCCGGATCATCGGCCTGAGTGCATCGCCACAGAATTTCGGTTTCCGGATAATCGCCCGGCTGCGCACCCATGTACTCCAGCAGCTTCATGAAGATTTCGCTATGGCGCGACTCGTCCCACACCTGCCGCGCCATATCGAGCTGGAACTCCCATGGCGCGTCGGGAAAATCGAACAGCGTGCGGCCCGCAGCTTCCATTGCCTGCACTTCGCCGCAAAAAATCCCGTGCAGACGCACGCGCAAGGCCTCCTCGTCAAACATGGCCGAACGATCGTCGAGTCCCTGCTCCTCGCGGATTTCACGGTTTCTGCGTGCGCGAATTAAAACAAAACGCTCTTCGCGGGCGAGACGGTCAACCGGAATCATTCGCTTCATGATGGGAGTCTCCTGAATTTCAATAAGCGGCGCTGCGTGAGGCGGCTTTATACAGCCGTTCGAGTTCATCTTCGGTAAAGCCGGCCAATAGCCGCGCTTCTTTCGCAATCGTCAGGGTGGAATCGAAGTCAAGCCGCCTTCCGCTTACTTCGAGCGGCACCTGCGGCGCGCCCGCCGCGGTCGTGCGGCCGCCCTGGAAGTTGAACAGGTTATCGATATTGTTCTGAAAGTCCTGGGCCTTGCGCAGCCGTTCGGGGTCGCCTTCGGTCAGCTTGCGCATCCATTTCGAACCCATCCGCACGTGCGTTATCTCATCAGCCAGCACATAATCCACGGCGCGTTCGATCACCGGATCCCCCATCTTCTGAGCAAGCCGGATCATCTGCTCGAAGACGTCACAGGCGAGCCCCTCAAGTCCGCGGTTAATGCCGGCCACCCGGCAGGCCGGGTCGTCGATCTGCGTGCATGACCATAGCACTTCGCTTTCCGGGAATTCACCAATATACGAACCGACATATTCGAGCAGTTTGGCGAAAATCTCCGCATGACGGGATTCGTCCCACACCTGGCGCGCCATATCGAGCTGGAATTCCCAGGGCGCGTCGGGAAAATCGAAGAGCGTTCGGCCCGCCGCTTCCATCGCCTGCATCTCGCCGACCGCGATACCATGCAGGCGGCCCTTGAGGAAGTCCTCCTCGTGCGGCATCACGGTAACCGGATCGAGCCCCTGGTCGAGCCGCGCCTGGAACATTCGTGCGAGCGGTTCCATGATGTAAGCGTCAGGACGGGCGAGTTTATCGACCGGTATCATTCTCTGCATAAGCCTGATTCCTCAACGCGTCCAGGCGCCACGGCGCCCGGTGAGATTCAACGCTTCCCATATCAGCCATCGCCCGTCACGTTCGCCCAGGCGTATCTGCAAAGTGAAAGTCGCGCCGTTGCCGTCATGCAGGCGGGCTTTCACGTAATGATGATCATTGACGCGAGCGGTGGCGACAATTTCGATGCGCTCCCAGGCCTTGTGAGGAAGGGCCGCCAGCGTTTCCATAAGCTCCTTTTGCGCAGCCGGGGCGGCCATCGCGGTGAGTTCCGCCTGCCGCCGTTCAGCCAGCAGCCGGAGCATATGGTTGGCGGCTTCGAGCATCGCGGCCGGCGCTGGCCTGCGCGGTTCGAGTGGCTGCGGCCCCATCACATTGGCGCGTTCACCAAGATCAGGCATGATTGACCCTTGCCTCGTCGGGTTTCTTCCAGGGCGAGCGCATCCCAAGGTCTTCAATCTCAACGATGCGCCAGGTGCCGTCGGTTTCGTGCCAACGATTTTGCAAATCGAAGCGGCCCGCGGCGCCGCTGATTCGTACCTTGACGATGTACTGGAAACCCACGCGGGCACGCGCAAGCGTCGCGGCGCGGTCGAACGGCCCCATCCCGGCGCCACGCGCCATCGTCGCGCGATGGTCCGGGAGCGCGGGCGCGCTGACGAAGGCCTCCGCCGCGCGGGCGTCGCCGCGGACGATCGCGTTGCAATAGGCATCAACCGCGACGAGCAGCTCGGACGGAATCGCCATCCGCGATTTCACGAAGCCCATTAGCTACGACCGAGTCTGCGTACCTCGGCCTCCTCAAACCCGGTGAGACCGCCGGCGGCGGCGAGTTTTTCGTCCAGATGCGCCTGCCATAAGGCGGCCCGCCGATATTTATCGGCGGAATCAAGCAAATCGTTGAGCAACACGGAGCCACGCTCGATATGGCGCTTTTCCTCCTCAATCATATGGGCGAGGATGCGCAGCGTCGGCGGCTCATAGACGGGATTGGCCGCGGCCACGTGCGAACTGTAATGGGAGACCAACTGTGGTTTCAGCACACGATGGATTCCCACCAGCCGTTCGATCGTGTCCTCCCATTCCTCCTTGTCCTCGATCGCGTTGATGAACTCGACGAAGCTTTCATTGGGCGGGCGCGAGACCTGCGCCTGGCTGCGCAATTCCGACAGGCGTTTGCCGAGCGCGTCCGTATGCAGCGCGTCTTCATAAACCTGGCGCGCCAATTCGAGCTTGACGGGAATCTCGGGTGTCAACGCGATCCACCCCGCCATCATCCGCATCATGCGTTCTTCGGCGTAACGATAGTTCATCAGATAGCGGGCGCTCTGCCGTACGCTGTAAACGCCTTCGAGGGTTCGCTGATCATGAAACGGCATGTTCGAATTCACGGCCTCCCTGTAATTCCCCCCCCACAGACGGCTTTGATCTAAACTTACCTTAACGCACCTCGCGGACTCGTTTGCTCGGCTCCACTGCGTTCCGCCTGATGCGGGGTTCGCTGATCATGAAACGGCATGTTCGGACTCATGACCTCCCTGTTGTCTTCCGCTGGAGCGCACCGGCATCTGGCGTCCGCTCGGGATTGAAGAAGCGCCCTTCAAGAATTCCGGTGATCTCGCGCCAGTAAGTCTCCTTATCGATTCTCGCCAACTGATCTCCGCCCGTCGCCAGTCCCGAGCACAGCATATGGATGGCCTCGACCGCGCTGGGCAGATGCTCATAATGAATCACGCCCAAGGCGCGACCGCGTTCCAAAGCTTCTTTCAGGGCTGACTTGTAGCCGATGACGATTCCCATAAGCCGAGCGCGGAATTCCGGGCGCCGCACGAGATAATGCGCCTCGTGATTGATCACCGCGAAAGCCTCCGGATAACGCCCAATCACGTCCAGGGCGGCGCGCATGATGCCCAGCAACTCGCGGCGCGGATCGCCCTCGGTGCGGGCGCGAATCGCGGGCAGTGCGTCAGTCAACTCGCCTACCATGGACTCGACCATCACCAGCAGGATTTCGGCTTTGCTATTCAGATAGACGTAAATCGAACCGGCGGCGAGCCCGGCTTCGAGCGCGATCTCCTTGACGGTCGCCTCGTGGAAGGATTTGCGCGCGAGCACGCGCGTGAGGGCCAGAAAAATCTGACGTTTGCGGATCCGCGCCAGCGTCTCGTCTTGATTAGCGATGCGGCTCGCCTCGACCATCACGTTGTTCCACACGGCCGCTCGATGAACTTCGGCCGGCAATTAAGGATCAGCCGGCGATTAAAGGACCAGCTACGTCCCATCGATCACGCTATCCACGCTAATGAATGAACGTTCATTTTGTCAAGCCGCATTTTTATCCGCCTCGACCCAACCTTCGGCCCTGAAAAATAGTCCCTCGTGCGGGTTGGCATGACCACGTAAACTGGGCTCCACTTTACGGGGTGAGATAGTGGACGAGACATCACGGCCAGAGATCTTCTCGGTTGAGCGCGCGCTTGGGGACGGCGCCGCTGCACCCGCCGCGACCGCTAGTTCGAGCGATCAGACCGCATCGCCATCGGCGCCGCCGATTCCGCCCGGCCATGGCCGCGCGACGGTGCGCGCGGTGGTCGCGATGCTCTATTACCAAGGCTATACGCTGGCGATTTTAGGCATCGCGGCGCCCTGGATCGCGAAGAGTTTTCAGCTTGATCAAGCGGGCATCGCGCGCATGTTCGCGTGGATTTCGATCAACGCACTCGGCGCGCTCGGCCTGTCGCATATGGCTGATCGCATCGGGCGCCGGCGCGTGCTGCTGTGGAGCCTGGTTGGCACGCCGCTTTTCTCCATCGGCGCCGCGCTGTCGACCCAAGCCGCATGGTTCATCGTATGCGAAATCGGCGTCTACGCGTTTATCGGGGCGACCTTCGCGAGCGCTATCGTGATGTTGGCTGAAGCGCTGCCGATCGCGGAGCGCGCTAAAGGGCAGGGTTACGGAGGTTTGGCGCGCGCCCTGGGCAGCGGCGTATGCCTCATCCTCATGCCGGTGCTGGCGCATTACGGATGGTCCTGGCGATGGCTCTTGCTGCTGCCGATCGCCGGTTTCATTTTATTGCCGATTTTGGCTCGCACTCTGCCGGAGAGTTATCGCTGGGAGGAGGCGGCGGCCTCCGGCATTTCCGAAAGCCATTTTTACGATATTTTCACGCCGTTCTATCGCCGGCGCGCAATTCCGCTGATGATCGCGACCCTGCTGGGCGAGACTGCCGGAGTCGCGGTCACCAGTTGGGTCTATTTTCACGCCGTCTCGGTAGTCGGCCTCTCAGCGGCCGCGGCGAGCGCGATGGTGTTGATCGCCGGCGGTGTGGGGCTATGCGGTTTTCCACTGGGTGCGTGGGCGGCTGATCGTTTCGGGCGGGTCCGCACCATAACGGTATTGGGAGCTGTGATCACCTTGGGAACGGTGCCGTTTTTCTGGGGTCCGCCGGCGCACTACACCCATCCGATTTTATGGCTCGGCGTCGCCGATCTCTGGTTTTCCACCGTGGGCAACGCGGTTATCACGGCGGGGAACTCCGCCGTGACTGAGTTGTTTCCTACCGCCTTGCGCGGCACTATCATCGGCTGGCTAACGCTGATTGTTGCCATTGCGGCGATTATCGCTGAGGTTACAATCGCGGCGCTGGCGGCTCGCATGGGCGGACTTTCAGTGGTGGCGGGCTATTTGGCGCTGCTCTCGATTCCAGGCGCGCTGATATGGGGGCTCTTTATCGATGAGACGCGCGGACTTTCGCTCGAAGCGGCGGCCGGCGAAGACCGGGCGGCATCGCTATGAACCGATTCCAAATGGGTCCCGCGAACTTGTCCATAAATCGTATCCAGGCTCTGGTGCGCTTCGCGCTCATCATGGCGCTGTGCGCGTTTGGTCTGGCCGCTTGCTCCCTGTATCGGAACACCTTCGGCGGGCTTAACCAGGACTTTTGGTCGAAGACGCCGGCTCATCGATGCACCGCGATCGGGAATTATTCATTAGCGAAGCAGCTCGACTTGTATGTTCAAGGCCGCACCGAACGTAATCCGCCCGACCCGTACGTACTTGAACAGGTGGCGTCAAACGGTTTCAACATCGTTCCACTCACAGTCCAGCGGCTGAAGCGTGACCCCTCCGATCGCGATCGTCTGGCGCTGCTCGAATTGCTTGAAGTCATTTCCGCCGAGCATTTTGATCTGAGTAACGATGCAGCCTTGCTGGAGAAGCTCCAGCGCGTGGCGGCCTCAATCAAGGATGCTTCCGAGCGCGAAAAGGCCGAGCTGACCGTCCGCAAAATCGTCGTGCGCCGATATCCGCTGCCGGAACAATTGCGGATTTACCTGGACGGCGACGGCCCCGGCCAGCCTGATTACGTAATGGTACAGCCGGTAGCCGGGAATGGCGCCGCGATCGTGCCGTTGGTGATGCGGCGAATGGCGCAACCGCGGACGGACCTGGTGCGTCTCGATCTTCTGTATCTGCTGATGCACGTGTCACCCAGGTACGACAACCTCACCGGCGATTCGGAACTGCTGGCGCGGCTTCAGCGAATTGCCGGCACGATGAAAGACCCGTATTGGCGGCGCACCGCCGAGCGGTACATCGGCAAAATCCAGGCTGGCACGACGATTCAGCCCACGCCGCCATGCGCCGCCGTCAGCCTGTCACTGCCTGATTATCTGCCGAGCGACCAGTGGCGCAACGTACCGCCGTTCGATCAGAGCAGCTATCCGCCGCAGCTATAGATTGTTTTTATAATCCTCTTGCACCGCCGCGTCGATCTTGTCGGCGATACCCCCGTCGCGCCCCATCTTGGCGGCGAGATACCTGCCCCAGCTAAAGGCGATCGGCTCGCCCCAGCTCTCCGGCCGCCATAATTGCGCGCGGATTAAAGCTTTGGCGCAATGAAAAAAGCACTGTTGGATGGTAATCCGGACCACCATCAGGGCCGGATTGCCGCGCGCCGCCATGCGCTCCAGGATAACCGGGTCGGTGCCGATTTCCGCGGTGCCGTTCACGCGCAGGGTCTCGTTGGTCCCGGGCACCATGAAGATGACGCCAACGTGCGGATTTTCCACAATGTTCTGAAACGTGAAGAGCAGTTTGTTGCCCTTGCGTTCCGGAAGCAGCAACGTATTGGCGTCAACCACTTCGACGAAACCGGGAGCATCGCCCTTGGGCGCGCAATCTTGGTTACCAGCGGCGTCAGCCGTGGCGAGCACCAAAAAAGGCGAGCGTCGGATGAAACTGATGGCCAACTCATCGAGCGCGGTGAGCAGTTTCTTCGGCGTCGCCGGATTCGGCTCACCCAGCATCGAACGCAATTGCGCGACGGTCGTGATACAATAATTAGTGCCGTTGTTCATCGCTACTCTCCGCGAGTCAAAGCTTCTTTAGTTTTCAATCCCGCCACAAGCTCATACGAATTGCAGCTCGATTTCCGCGAAATCCTTGCTTTTCGCATCCCAGGCGAAAGCTGCGGCGCGCGCAAATCTCCCCTCCCTGACCGACATCACGATATACGTTGCGCCGGGATAATCAGGTTCATTCGGATCAAACGAACACGCCTGCGCGCGATCGGTCGGGGAAAAATAGGCGTCATGGTCCGGATGGGAATGGTACACCATCAACAGCTTTAGCTTACGATGGTCGATCTCCTCGAGCACCGCCAGATGCGCTTTCGGGTCCATTAAAAAAGCGGTGCGCGCGTCGCGCGTGAAAGTCGCCGGATCCTCGGCGTGTTTGCGGTTTTGGATATTCGTGATCTCGCGCACTTCTTCGACCCGCTCATCGCCGATCACGAAACCGCAGCATTCGTGAGGGAATTCGCGCTCCGCATGGGCGCTGAGACGCTCGAAAGTCGCCCGTTGAATGGTCACCGTTCTCATCGCGTTAGCAGTATCCAACCTCTCGGTTACAAGAGTCGCGGCCCTTATTCAACCACGCCGGTGAATCGCGAACTGGGTTGTCTCGCGCCCCCGAGCATCCTGTGGCCCTGAAATCTCACGATGGTCACTTCGCGCGCCTTGCTCGAAGGCGCTTTCCCGCTGTAGGTAAAGAGGCATGGAACGCACGGCAATTCAGCTTGGCGGGGTCGCTCTCAACTCATCGGTGATGAACGCCTCGGGGCCGCATTCGGCTGAGCGCGGCGAAATTTATGAACTGACCGCCCGCCATCACGGCGCCATCGTCTTTAAGTCATGCAATATCGCGGGGTTGGACGCGCCGGATAATCTGAAAAACCGGGGGCTCGAGCATTTCGCCACGATTGCACGCGAGTTGACGCCGCGGGGCAAAGTGATAATCGCGAGCGTGGTCGGCAATACACCCGAGGAAATCGTCGCAGTGGCGGCCGCGCTTGCCCGCGCGGGAGCAAGCATTGTCGAGCTGAACCTGGCCGACGACTACGTGCGGAACTCGGTCGCGCCGTTTGCCAGCCGCGCGCGGCTAAACGACTTGCTCGGGCGCGTACGCGCCGAAACCGAGGTGGCGCTGGCCGTGAAAATTCCGCCCAATCCGCTGCTGGAACCGCGCGCGCTCGTGGACCTGTTCGCGTCTTCACGAGTCGGCATCGCCGTGTGCGCTAATGATGCGCCCAAGGACCTGGAGGTCGATCTCAAATCCGGCGTGGTCAAAGGCCCTGAGCGCCGTCTGTCACAGGCGCATACATTTTATCGCGAAAGCGGGGGCGCGCTGGATATCGTCGCAGTCGGCGGAATCAATGGCGGACGAGACGCCTACCTCGCTCATCTGATGGGGGCTAAGGCGGTGCAAGTGGGCTCGGCGCTAATCAAGGAAGGCGCCGGCGCACTTGGCCGCATCGATCGCGAGCTTGATACTCTGCTGTTAGAAAACGGCAAAGATTCGCTTGCGAATATCGTCGGTAGCCTGCGCTTCGCCGGTTGACAGGCTAATCACCGGGTTTTTCGCACCGCGCGCGGCGGCGAGTGAACCCGGCGTGCTATTCATCCTGAGAACGGTTTGCCACACGCCCCTTTGTGACCTCGTAGAGCAAGGGTTGCGCTGATAATACGGATTCAACGGGTGTGGGCGTGACTATCCCGTCAACCGGAACATGCCGCGCCGCCTTGGCGCCGCCCGCATGCGTATGCTCCAGGAGCATCCGGACCGAGGTCTTGCGAAATAACGAAAACTTCTCGATGTTGTCGTCTTCCGAAACCAGCAACAGGCGTCCGTTGGGCGCGAGTTGTGAGCATTGCACCCGCAGTGCCGCTTTCATCTGATCGTCGCTGAAATACTTGCTGTTGAGCAAATTGGCCACTTTGATCAGGTTCGGAGGCTGTCCGGTCCACGCTGTGAACATGTCGTAGCGGATCGCCGTGATGCGGGTATCACGCTCCGCCATTTTGAGCAATTCGGGTTGGATCAGCAAAATGTTCCGCCATTCGCCCACGTGGCGCGAACCGGCGATCATTCGGCGCGCAATGAATCGCAGGGGATGCGGGGCTCCGCTGACATTCGAGTACGCGAGTAATCTCTGCGACGCGCGCAATACGCACACGCCATTGGCATCCTGGAAATAGACCGCCCCCCGACGGTCGCACCCACAACGCGCGGAAATGTTGAGGTCGGTAACAAAGTAGCGCGCGAAATTACCCTCCAGCACCTGAATCAAATCGCGCGAGGTGCTGCCGTCGGACGCTCCCACGTCCAGGATCACGGGTTTCGAATCTCGATACAACCTGAGCAGGAGTTGGTTTGAATATCCCTGCCGCCCGGGAAAGGTCGTCTTGAAAGTGGCGCCGAACTGCAGCGTTGAAACCGCTGAGGAGAATCGATGGGGTGAAAGCGTGCAAGCCTCATAAGCCAAAGGGCGCGGGTCATCGAACGCGAACGACAAACGCGCCATCGCTGATGGCCAGCCCGCCTTGTTCAGTTTAATGGGTAATCTCATCCGCCACCCCACTGAGGGAAGCTCTTAACCAAATCCCCTTCTATTTGCGAAATCGCGTCATATTTGCGCATACACACACAGACTTGCACCCCCCGGATGCGGCGCGCGTCCTGATTTGTATCGCACTTCTGAAACCCCGAAGTGCCTTTCCCTCCCGCTCTTCAAAACCGGCATTCGGCCCATAAATGCGGCCGCATCCGCTCCGGCACCAGGTTCACTCCCAACCCCGGGCGGCCGGGAATCGGCAGCCGGCCGTACTTGATTTCCCACTCCGGCGCGTGATCGACAAGCTGAAAATGTTCCGCCGAGCGATATGGGTAAGCTTCATGAATCATCAGATTCGGAATGCACGCGTCGAGTTGCAGCGCCGCGGCCGTGGCGACGGGACTCGCGCAGACATGCGGCTGAATACGCATATTGAAAGCCTCCGCCATCGCCGCAATTTTCTTAACTTCCATGATGCCGCCGGTATTACCAATATCGGGCTGCAAGATGTCGGCCGCATGCGCTTCCATGATCGGCCGGAAGCCATAACGCGTGTATATCCTCTCGCCCAGAGCAATAGGTATTCCGATATGCTCGGAAATCTTCTTCAAAGCGCCTAAGTCGAAGGGGTCGGCCGGTTCTTCGACAAATAGTATGTCCAATTCCTCGAAGCGCTGGCATAGCCGGATAGTCTCGCCGGTAGTCAATCCGCCGCTTAGGTCAAGCATGATGTCAATGCCGGCTCCGGCCGCTTGGCGCAAGGCCTTCACCTTGGCAAACGCGAGATCGGCAAATTCGCGTTCAACCGCGCGCCGCGAGACATGCCTGATGCCGCCGTTTTGATTGGGCACGGCAAGCGGATAGCACTTCAACGCGGTATAGCCGTCGCGCAGCGGGCGTTCGGCGGCTTTGGCGTAGTCATCCGCCGTCAGACAGGAGTACGACCATCCGTTGGCATAGACGCGCACGTCTTCGCGCAACTTTCCCCCGAGCATTTCATAGATAGGGACGCCCAGCGCTTTGGCCTTTACGTCCCACAGGGCTTGTTCGATAGCGCTGATGCCGGCGAAGAGGACGGTTCCGCCGCCCTTGGCCCAGAACGTATGGTCATACATATCGCTCCAGAGCTCTTCGATCCGGAACGGATCGCGGCCCGGCAAAAACGCTTCCACCAGGTCCTTCAGCATCGCAGCCGTAGCCGTGCCGCCCACGCCATATGCCACCGCCGCGTCGCCGACGCCGCTCAAGCCTTCATCCGTGACAAGCTCAAGCAGTACCGGATGAAGGCTGCCGATCCTGACGAGATAAATCCTGGCACTCGCCAGTTTCATCGCTTCTCCATTCAGGGAATTCGTTCGGCGCCATGGTTCATCGAGCTGCCGTTGCGCAAATGCACCCCGATCGTGGATGTCCCTTGATGGCCATTCGGGTTTTCATGCGCCACTACGGGTGCCGACGCGACGCCATGTTCATCACGGGCGGATTCTTTGCTTTTCGCAAAACGACTGTTAAGCGCGCGCTTCGCATCCATCAGGTAGGCACCAGCGAGTGGAAGCGGGTCGTCGCGGGCAAAAAAGGCCCGCTCCTGGATGCCGCCGCGAGACCTGAGCCAGTCCCTTAACGTGAGCCTGCCGTCGCGCCAGTAACGAATCGAGGAGAAGAGGTCAACGTCTTCGACAATCCATTTGCGGCCTTCCACAGCCGGCGCGGCGGAAGTAATCGGCTGGCCGGTCATGTCCTGATAAAACGCGCGCGCCACGTCAACTCCATTGGGATCGACGAACAGACGGAACATCGCGCCGATGCGAGGATTGATGTCGTTGACCTTATAGCGGCCATCGCGCGCGTCATAGCGGTAGCCGAGATCCAGCGGGCCGCGATAGCCAATCGCCTTCATGAACCGGATGGTGGTGTCGTTCACATAGTCGTTGCGCGCGCAAACGGCGAGCGAAGCCTGGCCGAAATAGGCGGGGAAATTACGCAATTTGCGGCCGGTGAAGGCCACCCGGCATTCACCCTCCCGGTCGAAGTAGCCATTGAAGGTCCAAGTCATCTCATCGCCGCCGGCAACGTACTCCTGCAGCATGACGTTGGGCGTGTCATGATCCTCAACGGCATCATAGCGTTCAAGCAAATGCTCTCTGCTACTGACTATTTCCATCCGCCACTTTTTTGCCTTGTTGCCCGGCACCTGCGTGTAAATCGGTTTGAGCAAAATCGGCAGGCGCGCGGTCTCAAGATAGCGCAGCACGTCGGCTCTCGATTGTGGAAAGGCGGTTTCCGGCACCGGCACGCCGCATTTGCGCGCCAAGTGGTACATCTCCTGTTTGTTGCACAACGAGCGCACGGTTTGCGCATCGAGCTGGCGGAAGATGAAGCGATCGGCAAGCTCGCCGGCATGCTCCGCTATCAGCATCGTGCCAATGTCACTGGTCGGAAGAAGGATCGCCCGGCGACCGATGGCCCGGCTGACTTCGTCGAGGTGCTTTAAGGCCTGTGCCGCCGTAATTTGGTGCAGGTCCCAAATGAATTTTCCCCGGCAATAACGCGAAAAGAACGCGGGTGAAAAGCGGTCGGCATCGATGCCGTAGACCGTTATGCCCAGCCGTCCCAGACTGCGCATGATGCCGATACCAACATGATGATGACAGACCAGCACCACGACCGGGGTCGAAGTATCCTCAAGCACCGTACATACCTTTTCTAATTGGCTCGGCGCGGGTGGCAGCCGGCGGCGCGGGCGCCATCACCACCTCTCCCTCACATAGCGTGAAGCAGGCGTCGAGATCGGCCACGTGCGTAAGGATGAACTCCAAATCGGCGAGTTGACCGCTGTTTTTCAGATAGGCTTCGCTTTTATTCCCCAGCCAGGCGTCCGCGCGCAGCTTGCGCCAGCGCCGGACGATGTCCAAGGTGGCGCGGTCCTTGGGCGCATAGCCCAACTCGATCAACTCTCCGGCCACCCAGGCGCAACATAGCTGATCCTCCTCGCGGAACTCGCCGCGGCTGCCCGCGCCAACAATGGCCACTTGCTCAAACCGCCCCGCAAGGTCGCTGGCGACGGCGGCGTAGTTGCGCAGACAGGCGAGGAAGGCCGCCTCGCATTGCGACGCCTCATGACACAGCGCGGTGCCCGAGGAAGAGAGCAGGACGATGGATCGCCCGCGTTCGCCGTGCGCCAGTACCTCGGTCGGACTATTGTTCAAGTCGAACCCCGGCGGCTTTAGACCGCGCTGCTCACCGGCCAGCAGTGCGTCGTCCAAGCGGCCGGCCCGCTCCAGCGCCGCTCCCAGTGTCGGTGCGGGGAAACAGCGATAGCCGGCCGCGACCGCCGTAATCGCGGTGGTGGTGGCGCGCACCACGTCGACGGCAACCACCGCGTGTCCACGCCGATAGCGGGCGACGTGCGCGGGGAAACAATCGATGACAACCGTATTAGGCATCTACGCCGCCTTCCGGCCGACCTGCGGTTTCAGATTGGGCATGCCGAACGCGTCGGAATGGAGTCCGCGCCGGTAGATTTCCACCCGCAGCAGTTCCTCCAGCCTGACGTTGGACAGCCGCACCTCGCGACCGAAATGATTCAACAGGGCGAATTGACTAGGCTTGTTGGGGGCTTCAAAGGTGACGTGCGCAAACCAGAACGCGTCGACGAAGCGCTCGGCAAAGGCGGTGCTGAGATTGCCGTCGTCGTCGAACAGGCCAACTCCCTTGGCCGATTCACGTGCCTCGACCACCACCTCGGCCGCACCCGCCTCAAGCCAGCGATGGCCTTGCGCGAGCAGCTCATCAAGTAAACGTTCCTGAAATGCGCCGTCGTGCTTTTTGCCGAGCTCGAACTGCACCTCGAGTCCGCGCTGGCGCGCCATCCCCACCACCTCGCGCGCGCCCAACGGCATCTCGGTGAACCCCTCGCCCGCCTCAATACGCGTCACGCCGAAATCGGCGCAAAGGTCGAGATAGGCCGGCAATTGACCTTGCGCCACGGCGATTTCAAACGGCCCGCCACCGGTCACAGTAGGCACCTGATGGGCTTTTGCGGCGGCAATTTTGCCCCGGCTGACGTCCTCGTCCGCGATGAGCCAGCACGCCATCGAGATTTTCAAAATTGAGATGAGGTGGCGGCTCTGCCGCAGATGACCCTCCAGCGTAACGGCATCATAACCCGGATCGAAGACACTGGTCGCGGGTGCCAGTGTGGGAACGCCGATCAGTTGAAGGAAGTCGTCCGTATGGCATTTACCCGTCATCATGCGCCACCTCCGCGATAAAATAGTGGACCGCCCGCTCGCCCAATCATCTGCGAGTGGAATGCAAACGCACTTGAGATAATCGAATACTCGCCGCCAATGCTCTCTGCGCATCACGCAAGACACGCGTTTCGGCGGCAATGAGCGCAACTGCTATGCCAGTCGCGTGGGGTCTAAAAAAAGCTTGTACCACGGGTAACTTTTGCAATCGGCGTGGCCAACTAATCATGTGTTGTGCATACGTAATTTTTACGTTTTACACGATTAAGACTCCTACGCGGTCCTTAATTGACGCGATTTCATTTTTGATTGTTGATTAATGAGTAAAACCGCATCTTGGTGATTGCCGCCATTTGCCGCTAAGGTGGCATGGCTTTCGCTGCGGACTTGCTGATCGGATCGTGCAACGAGTAGCGCTTGATTTATGCTTAATAGAAGCGATGGTTCTCAATGATTTGTTCTGAGCCAGCATCGAATTTTGGCGCGGCATTCGCTTTAGATGAAAGTGTAAAGGCACCCGTTAACTCGCTATGACTTCAATCCACGCGCGAGTTCCTCTCAAAAGGTCCTGATTGCGATGTCCTTGGCGGAAACCCAAGGTATCGGTCCGGCCGATTGCGCGCTATTCCAGTGGCGGCGCTACGACGAGATCAACGGACAATGGCAACGCCTGCTTGATTCCGCTCCCCAAGTCACGCTCTATCATCGCCCATCATGGCTGGAGTTGCTGAGCCGTGCGTATCGATTTTCCTTCTGGCTGGCGACACTGAACCAAGACGGCGAGATCGCCGCCGGATGTGTGATGGCGCGCTCAAAAAATCCGTTTGTGAAACGCTATATCGCCCTGCCGTTTTCGGATACCTGCGCTCCGCTGGCCCTGAACGGAGTGGCGGCCACCGATTTGCTCCATGCGATCGCTGCGCATGCTCCTTCCGGCTCGGCCTATGAAATCCGGGGAAGCCGTGGCCCCGCACCTTGGCAAACGGTGGAATGCTTCGGCGAATGGAGGCTCGACCTCGCCCGTTCACTGAACAGTATCGAGGACGGGTTGGCGGTGAACTTCCGCCGCAATCTGCACCGCTCGCAGCAACAAGGGATCAGCATCGAGCATGGCGCCGATATCGGTTATCTTAAACGCTTTTACCGGCTGCAGCTCGCCAGTCGACGCGGTTTCGGGCTGCCCTCGCAACCCTGGCGTTTTTTCAAACTCGTGCGCGAGCTGTTCTCCGCGAGTGGAAGTTTCGACGTGTGGATCGCCCGCTGTAATGGAAAAGACGCCGCCAGCGCGGTTTTTCTCCGTGACAGCGATTGCGTGTATTACAAATGGGGGGCGCGCAACGGCGATGATCACTCGAGCGCCAACCATCTCCTTTTCTGGCGCGCTATCGAAGAGTTCGCTGCGCGCGCGCACACGCTTGATCTCGGACGTACCGATTTTCGCAACCTCGGCCTGACACGGTTCAAGCGCGAGCTTGGCGCGCGGGCGCTGGCGCTGCCCTATGCGTTCTATCCTAATGCACCGGCGGAAATCAGTCCGGAAGTACTAACCGGGCGCCGCCGAAATCTCGCCCGAGTATGGCGCCGGATGCCAATCTTCGTTACCCGCATTGTGAGCCGCGCGGCATATCGCTTCTTGGCGTAACTGGTCAATAACGCAGTCCTTTCGGACCCTCCGGCTCCTCAATCAAATCAATGCTGCATGGTTCGCCGGAAAAGATGTGGTGACGGGCATTTTGCTATGAGCACCGCGCTTGGTGATTGTTTTCTTCAGAATCCGGATAATAATCCGCGGCCTGCCGGTTCGCTGATTCGGTTCCTCTCGTGGGGCAAAGCTAGCATACGGAATGCGCCTTATCCGCTAGCTTTTTACAAAGATTCGAGTAGTTCCGGCGCGGAAAACATGTAGGCGCACTTGCGCTGATGTCGCACGGCATCCAAAGGCTCAAGTCTCAACCTGGGTGGCGGATCGGCGGTAGGCACTTGTCCGAAAAGTGCGATCAACTCGAAACCGGTCGATAATCATGCTAACGATGAGCGCATCCTAGATTACCGAGTTCCTTTGCGCATCGTCGGCTGCCGGCTTCAGCTTTGCTTGCGGATGGCCACGTGATCACGACCGTTCACATACACCCATACCCATACAGCTCGTGAGGTTCGGGACAATGGTGGATGAAAAAATCTTAGCTTTCCTGATGGAATTTCACCCTGACAAGCGGCCTCATTCCAAAAAAACGCTGCTCAGCCACCTTTGTGGAACACATGATCTGTTGCAGTCATGGGGAAATCCTCGCCATGTGTGTTTGGCGGGCCTGTTCCACGGCATCTATGGTACGACGGTCTATCCGTACCGTTCGGCTTCTATCCGCCAGCGTGAACGGATCCGAGCTGTGATTGGCGCTGACGCCGAATGGCTGGTGTATTTGTTTTGCGTGGGACCGCGGCCTTTTTTGCTCACGGTCTCGAAACCACAGCCGCGCATCTATGACCTTAAGCGCCAGGAAGAGATCATTCTCTCGCTGGAAACCCAACGCAATTTGCTTGAAATCGAGACGGCCAACCGGCTCGAGGAAATGCTCCGATACACCATGCATCGCGAGACCCTGGAACAATTGTCTGCTGGAATCGAAGCCGCCAAAGGTCTCATCAGCGCCGATGCTTATCACGCAATGAATCGTGCTCTTGCTGAAAAATCCGCTACGCAGCCATCCTTGTCGCGGCGCCTCGCGCATTCCATGGTGCGGCGGTCAAAGCTGTTAAATAAAGTCGTGCATGCGGTTCGCCTACGCCCGCGCGCAAAATATGCTTCGCAAACCGGCGAATCATTCGAACCTTAAAACAATCTCAGTCACTCGATTTCGCTCCCCTGATATCATCAAGCGAGGAATCGGCGCGACCCACGCCGAGGTTGCGTGCCGCAAAAGGACGCTGTCCCGATCGCGCGCCGCAGTGCGCTGGTTGCCGCTGGCAATCCGGAACCGCGCCGCGATCGCAAGACTCAAAGCGCCCCCTTAAAAGCATGAGGAGATCGTGACGCTGGCGGACCCGTTGGCGGCTCGCTACATGGTTCAACACTCTGCTAATCAGCCCGGACAAGCTGTACGAACACCAACACCAGCACAATAGCGGCAAATATCCCCAACAGCGGCTGTGCATTTAGATTGTTTACAGCACGCGAAGCCGCTTGAGCTCTGCGATTAGAAACGCAGTAAAAGTTTCCAGACTCTTCATTATCGGGACGCTCCCTAAAGCTCTAAAAGACGGGAGACTTCTGCCTCCTTACCCAAACGATTCGGAACATAATCGCGGGCATCTGCGCGAGAATGCCGTGATCAAACAGCTTGCGAAGATTTTGAAGATTCCGGCGGACGTTCGGTTATTGTAGGTGAACCGCGTTGCCTGATGACCTGAGCGCTGATTTCGACGACCCCGTTATCGTTTCAGCCTATGAGGCTTTCCGAACGGAGCTGCAGAGCCTGCAAGGAACCACCAGCGTAGCACACTGAGACCCGTACAGCTCGGAGGATGGTGCTTGGGCCTGAAGTTCCAAAACGCTTCGAATTTACCACAGCCGCTCAAGCCCTTATCTGGGAACTCGAACTGCGAGCGAGCCTGTGGTCCCCGGCTTGTAAGTTGTGTTCCGGCGAAACGTTACCGACGTCGTCCAAGGTGATTCCGTAAGGGGCGAGATCACAAAAACCAATGGGGCAGAATCATTTTTGTATTCTAGGATGATCCGATCGAGTGCGGCCGAGCGCTACGCTCTGATATCGGGATAGGCCACAGGTTTGGGTGGCCTTACCCCTCGAAGTATCCCAGCGAAAGGTTAGTGTCTGCCGGAAAGGAAGGCAGGCACGAAACGGGCACGGTTTAGCGAGGAGCAGATCATCAGCGTACTGAAGGAAGCGGAGGCGGGAACCAAGGTCAGCGAGCTGTGCCGGCGGCACGGGATTTCGGACGCGACCTTCTACACGTGGCGCACCAAGTACGGCGGACTGGAGGTCTCGGAGATGCGGCGGCTGCGCCAGCTTCAGGAAGAGAATCGACGACTGAATTCGTTCGTGACGGACCAGGCGCTCGACCTTCGAGCGCTGAAGGATATGCCGGGAAAAAACGGCTACGGCCCGCGATCAAGCGAGAGATGGTGGCGCAGGTAATCGCCCGCATGGTCTGTCGCAGAGTCGTGCCTGCGGGCTGACGGAGATCATGCGACGCAGCTTCAGGCGCGCACCAGGGCCGGATCACAACCAGGAGTTGCGCCAGCGCCTCCGAGCGCTAGCCGAGGAGCGGCGGCGCTGGGGTAGTCCGCTGCTCTGTCAAATGATCCATCGGGAAGGTTGGCGAATAAACCACAAGCTGGGAGAGCGCCTGTATCGAGAAGAAGGGCTGTCACTGCGGCGGCGCGGCGGAGCAAGCGGCTGAGTCATCTGCGCGTGATACGGCCACGGCCGGCGGCAGCCAATCAAGCGTGGGCGCTCGACTTCGTCCACGACAGCCTGATGAGCGGCAGGCGGTTCCGCGCCCTGACCGTGATCGATAAATGGAGCCGGGAGAACCTGGCGATCGAGGTTGACGTGTCGCTTACCAGCGAGCGTGTAGCCAGAGCGTTGGACCGCTTGGCAATCGGGCGCGGAGTGCCGGCGGTGCTGCAGCCCGACAACGGCCCGGAATTCACCGGCCGGGTGCTCGACCAATGGACCTACGACAACCAGGTGCGGCTGCAGTTCATCGAGTCGTCAACAGCCGGTTGCGCGAGGAGTCTCAACGAGCACGTTTTCGTCTCGCTCGCTGATGCGCGGAACAAAATCGAGAAGTGGAGGATCGAATATAATCCGGAACGGCCGCATTCGAGCCTCGGCCACCTGACTCCCGAGGAGTTCGCGGCACAGAATCAGCCGAGCTCCCCCATTGCGCGCGCCGCGCCGGCC
>JBOHWL010000060.1:0-13987 GCA_050736615.1 Binataceae bacterium (SeqCode)
CGTGGGACCCTCAGGCTGCGGCAAATCCACCCTGCTGCGCATTATAAACGGCATCATGCTACCCAGCAGCGGGCAGGTGCTCTATAACGGGCGCCAGGTCGACGGTGTCAATCTCGAATGCGCGCTGGTGTTTCAATCCTTTGCCCTGATGCCATGGCTGACGGTTAAAGCCAACGTCGAAATGGGGCTTGAAGCCCAAGGGATGGCGCCGGCCGACCGCGAAAAACGCGCCAGCATGTATATCGACAAAGTCGGCCTCGACGGTTTCGAAGAAGCCTATCCGCGCGAACTTTCCGGCGGGATGAAGCAGCGCGTTGGCCTGGCGCGAGCGCTGGCGGTTGAACCGCGGGTGCTGCTGATGGACGAACCGTTCTCGGCGCTGGACGCACTCACCGCGATTACGCTGCGCGAGGAGTTGCTCGACATCTGGCAGGCGCGCGATATGCCGGTGCACACCATCGTGATGGTGACCCACATTATCGAGGAGGCGGTTGAATTGGCCGATCGCATCCTGGTGCTGGCGCCTTCGCCCGGAAGAATCGTAGCCAATCTCAAAGTCGGTCTGCCGCGTCCGCGTGATCGGCGCCAGGAACAATTCAACGTGCTTACCGACAAGGTTTTCTCGTTGATCGAGGAGCGCGCCTGATGCCCGCGGCTGGTATCAACCCGATTCCGGATTGCCAATTGACCTGGGTTTTTGGTCTGCTTGAAACACTTGAGGATCGCGGCGGCCGCGATGATGGCTACAAAATCGCGCGCGATCTGCAATTCAAGTTCGGCGACCTGCTGAAGGTGATGAAAACCGCCGAAATTTTTGGCTTCGTCTCCACCCCGGCGGGCGATGTGGTGCTCGAACCGCTGGGCCGCCAGTTCCTTGAAGCCGACATTAATCAGCGCAAGCTGATGTTGCGCGAACTACTCAAGCGCCACGGCCTGTTCGCCTATTTCGTGCGCCTGCTGCACGGACAAGAGGACCGCTCGCTGCAAAAGGAAGTGGTGCTCGAACATCTGGCCATGTTGCTGCCGAATGAACCTCCCGAACGGCTCTTTAGCACGCTGGTCAACTGGGGACGTTTCGCCGAATTATTCGGCTATAACAAGGACGACGAACGCTTCTACCTTGACCAGGAGTAGGCGGGAGCGGCAATCATTTATAGGAGCAACGGCGCGCCTCGAGGCAAGTTTCACAACCTCGCTAACATCAACCCCGGCCAAATGGAGGTCCAGATATGTCCGTCCACAACGATAAAATCGAAAACACCCAGAGCGAAAAAATTGTCACCGGCTTCTGCCAGGCGTGGGCGTCGCTCAACCTCGAACGCATCATGGAATTTTTCACCGACGATGCGGTTTATTTCAACATCCCGCTCAAACCCGTCTCGGGAAAAGAGGCCATTCGCAAGACCATCGGCGGATTGCTCAAAGGCACGACCTGGCTCGAGTTCAAAATTCTCGCCAGCGCGTCCAATCGCACGACGGTATTCAATGAGCGAGTCGATTCGTTTGAAGCCAACGGCAAACGTGTTTCGCTCCCTGTGGCGGGCGTGTTCGAAACCACCGAGGGCGGCAAGATCAAGGCGTGGCGGGATTATTTCGACCTGGAGATGTTCACCAAACAGATGCGCTGAGGACCATATCCGCTTTATGTTGTCAGCCAAAGCAACGTTGAGGTAAACGCGGAGCGGGTTATTCAAATCCGCTCCGCGGACGAACAACGCTAAAGGCCCAGCTCAGCCGCCCATTTGAGCATGTCGCGCGCGACTTTGACGTGAGCGGTGTCCACCATCATGCCGTTGAACGTCACCACAGAGCTTCCGGCCCGCTCGCATCCTTCCACCGCGGCGATCAGTTCCTTCCAGTGCGCGATTTCATCCTTGCTGGGTGTGAACACTTCGTTGACCACGGGCACGTGCGACGGATGAATCAGGATCATTCCATTATAGCCGAACTGGCGTGTGCGGATCGCTTCGGCGCGCAGCCCTTCGAGATCCTTGATATCCCACCAGCCACGGCCGCCCATCGGATATGGGATATTGGCCGCGCGCGCATCCAGCAGGACTTTGGAAATATAGAAGAAGGCCTCATGCCCTTCGGGCGTCCATTGAAAGCCAATGGCGCGCGCGATATCGCCATCCTTACCGGTGAGTCCGCCCAGATGGGCGACGCGCGGTGACGCCAGCGCGACCTCGTAGGCCTGGCGGATGCCCTGCGCGGTCTCTAAGACCGGATCAATCAGGACGCTGCCCGGCTCCATACCGTTTTTACGTTCGAAAAAGCTGATGAGCGTGTCCGCCGCCTTGACGTCGTCGGGACCGGTGACCTTAGGCAGCATCACGGCGTACAGATACGGGCAAACCACGGCTTCCAGGTCCTCGCCGGTCAAGCCGGTTTCGAAATCGTTGACCCGCACGAATAACGTCTGTCCGCTTTTGCCCAGACTCTCCAGGAGCTTGCGCACGCTCATACGCGCACGCGCCTTATCGGGCGGCGCGACCGCGTCCTCGAGGTCAAGGATCAGCGCGTCGGCGCCGAATCTCGGAGCTTTCTCCATACGGTCCTCGCGATTTCCGGGAACGAACAACGCTGAGCGGACGGGTTTGGCGCGACGCACGTTCGATGGCCTCCTCGGGTGTTTTTCAATTTAATATTACTTATCATCCGCGACGTACATTGAAAGAGCGGAGGTGTCCTGGCGCGATGACATCGGATTATGTCGCGAATTCCAGCTCGTCGGTACCGGAAATAACCTGGGGTATGCGCCAGGCCATGTTCACCACCGCTCGATAGTTGGTAAACGGCGCTCGCCACAAGTTCTTTCGGCTGGGTTATGGGAGAAACGGATAGAGGTCGTTGGAGCTTTCGTGTTACACTGAACCTGTGCAACACGGGATGTCCAACCTGACGATAACCGTTGACGAAACCATGTTGAAGAAAGCACGCCTCAGGGCCTTGGCCGAAGGAACGTCGGTCAGTGCAATGCTGCGGAAATTCCTTGAATCGTACGCCGGGGCGAGCGCCGACGAGGCCACGGCCCTGGAGGATCTCATGAATCTTTCCAGACGGGCCAGGTCTCGGCACCTTGGTTCGAAACGTTGGTCGCGAGAAGAGCTGCATCACCGCGTTTGATGCGCCATTTCTTCGATACCAATGTCCTGGTGTATTTGTTCGACACTTCCGCACCCCGTAAGAAAGCTCGGGCGCAAGAATTGCTGAAGCGGGCTGTGACGGACAGGCAGGCGCTTTTGAACACCCAAGTTCTTCAGGAGTTTTTCGTTGCGGTCACCCGTAAATTATCCGTGCCTCTAGCACACGAGCTGGCATTACGAGCAACGCAGGACTTGGCGGAGCTCCCAACGCAGCAAGTCGATACCGTCATAATTCTAAAAGCGATCGAAAGCATGCGCCGCTATCGGCTTTCCTTTTGGGACAGCCTCATCGTTCAGGCCGCCCTGCACGGCGGAGCCACGATTCTCTACACCGAAGACCTCCAAAACGGCCAACGCTTCGAGACCCTTTCAGTCCAGAATCCTTTCCAAACATGAAGGAGTTGGACCATGGTCCTTGGAGGGCTCTAGGCGAAGCAATCGGTTGTCCCGGAGCCAGATTGCCGTGGAACGCGCGGTCTGATTGATTATTGATCCGACATGAACTTCCGGCGGCGGCCGGAAGGAGGACTGTGCGATGGAGGAAACGGGTAAACCGCATGGACAACCAGTGGCGGCGCTCACCTACCTGGCGGGGTTCATCACGGGCATTATCTTTCTATTTCTCGAACCCTATAGCCACGACGATTTTGTGCGCTTCCACGCCCGTCAATCGATTGCCTTTTCGATTGGCTGGATCGCCGTCAACATTATCTTGAGCGTCTTCGCCGCAGTCCTTCCTCATCCGCTGGCCGTTCTCATCAACATCATCCTGGATCTGTTCAATATTGCCGCCGCGTTTTTTTGGGTGATCCTGATGTACAAGGCATACATGGGCCAGCGCTACCGGATTCCGGAGCTTTCCAATTGGGCCGACGGCATGGGGCTATAGCCTCTTATTAAAAGACCATGGCTCGCGGTGACGTTAATCATATCGCGCTGACGGTCAGCGATCTGGATCGTTCCATCGGCTTTTATGACGAGGTGCTCGGCTTTATGGGCTACACGCGAGTCGAGGTGCCGGCATCGACTCAGCAATCGATGAAAACGGAACTTCGAGCCTGGGCCAGCCCCAACGGTTCAATCACGCTGCGGCCGGCCAAGCGCGAATCAGCGTCGAAGCTTCATGACCGCGACGCGGCGGGCTTGAATCATCTGGCGTTCAATGCTGAAAGTCGCGCCGACGTTGAAAAGATGCATGAACGTTTGAAGGAGATCGGCGCCCTGATTCTCGATCCGCCGGCCGAATACGCGTATTTTCCGGGATACTTTGCCGTCTATTTCGCCGACCCGGATGGCCTCAAATTCGAATTCGTATTCTGGCCGCAGTCATAACGGTCTCAGGCAAGGTCGACTTCCACGCTCTCGACGCGCACGCCGGCGCTTTCAAAACGCATCACGAGCTGACACTGAGCCGTCTTAATCGTCAGAGCGTAGGCGCCGGGAGCCCGCATCGCGGCGCTGACGAATTCAAGCGGCTGTCCTTCAATTTGCTTGAGCGCCGCATTGAGCGCCGCAACCGAACCGGCAATCTCGCGGCCACGCGGCGTCTTTTGAAACAACGACCATAATGAAAGCTCGGCCCCGGGACCGTGAGCGTTGCGCACGCGGCCGCTGGTGAGTGCGAGTTCGGCCACCGCGCCAAGCCGCTCGGCCAGTGCCGCCGGCACCTCCATCGCGGCGACCGCCGCCCGCAATGCCAGATAGGGCGCCCGCGCCGTCTCGTCGGGAACCGCGCGCACAAACGCGTCGATTTGCGCAAGCAGCAAGTCGCGTTGCAGAGCGTCGAGCCGAAGCGCTTCGTCTTCCATCTTAAAATCTAGGCCTGCGCCTGATGACCCAGCAAGGCAGCCAGCTCATGCTCGAAGCCGCCGGTCTCGATTGCGCAGTGCATGCCGCACTCCTTGGGCGCACCGGTCTCCCACCACCAGCGTCCCGAGCGCGGGTCGGCGCCCGCGGCGACGACGCGCGTACACGGTGCACATCCGATGGACTTGAAGCCCTTATCGTAGAGCGCGTTATACGGCACCTCGTTCGCGCGGATATAATCCCAGACCTCTTCCTCGATCCAGTCCGCCAGGGGCGCCAGCTTCACGATGCCGCCGTGGTCGTGGTCAATTTCGATTTTGCGGATATTCGAGCGCGTGGCCCATTGATCACGCCGCAGTCCGGTCACCCACGCGTCGTAATTCATCAGCGCGCGCCGCAGCGGCAGGACCTTGCGTACCTGGCAACAGAGCAGACGCAAGTTGACGTCGCGATAAAACAAGTTGTTGCCGTGCTTGGTCACCATCTGCTGCACGACCGCCGTGTCGGGCATGAAAGTCTCGATACGCACGCCGTATTTTTCGCGGATTTGGTCAATCAGCTCGTAGGTTTCAGCCGGCTGACGGCCGGTATCAATGGTGAAGATACGGACGCCGGGATCGATCCGCCATGCCATGTCGATCAACGCGCAACCCTCGGCCTGGAAGCTGGAGCAGATCGCCAGTTGACGGCCAAATTTATCGATCGCCCATTCGAGCACTTCCTGAGGTTCGCGGTCGTCCAATTCGACCGCCGCCTCGCCCGCTTCCAGTTCGTCCATCAGGTAACGTTCGGCTTGCGTTTCCATAAAGCTCCTGGTTCCAAGGCGGTTCGCAATTCCCGCATAAACTCGCTCCGCGTGCGGGCGGAATTACCGTTCTCCTCAGGCGGATGGTTGGCTATCGGCGCCCTTGCCGAGCGCGATCAGTTGATCATCCGGAAGCCGCCGGCAGAATTGGGTGAACGATTCTCCCGCGCTCCGTTCGGCCATATAGCCGCCGACCAGGCGCGCGACGGTGTCCTCGACCATCGCGGACGGCACGCGCCGCAACAGCGGTTTGCCGATCGCGGCTTCGCGGCCCAGTCCGCCGCGCAAAATCACGTCGTAGGCTTCCAGCGGCTCACCGTTTGGTCCGCGACCGGTGGTGCCCTGCAAGCCGATATCGCCGGTCCAATGTTGCGCGCACGCATGTGGACAGCCGTCGAGATTGAGCTTGAGTCCGGCCACCGCCTCACCGAAATCTTGCACCAGTCGCTCGATTACGCTGGCAAGCTTGGTTTTGGTGGGCGTCACCGCGTAATTGCAGTGGGGATCGCCGATACACCCGATCGAGGAGGCGAAAAGCCCGTTGGCCTCGAGCGGAAAGCCGATTTCGCCGACCCGCGCGACCACTTCGTCAAGCCGTTCCATCGGAATTCCAGTCAGAATGAAATTTTGCCGCCGGGTCAGGCGGATATCGCCACCGATATTGTCAGCCAAGCCGGCAAGCTCGCGCATCTGGCGGCCGTTCATGGTGCCGAGATAGACCGGAAAGCCGGCGTAATAACGCCCACCCTCGTTCTGCTCATGAATTCCCATGTGGTCGCTTTCGCTGTCGGCCAACGGCAGCTCGGGCAAATCTTCGAGCGCATATCCCAGCCGCGTCTCGACCAGTTTGCGGAATTCTTCGACGCCGTAGTCGTCGATCATGAACTTAAGCCGCGCCTTAACCCGCGAAATTCGATATTCAGTGGTATTGCGCCACGCGTCGATAATCGCGCGCAGCACCGGCATCGCCTGCGTGCGCGTGATAAACACGCCCAAATGGCGCGACAGACGCGGGGTCGACGACAGCCCGCCGCCGACGCGTACCGCAAATCCCTCGCGCCCATCACGCCGCGTCCCGACCAGCGCGATACAGTTGATTTCCGGCGCGTTGCACTGATAGCGGCACGCCGCGATCGTGATCTTGTGTTTGCGCGGGAGATCGGAATATTCACGATTGCCGTAGAAAAAGTCCGCCGCCTCGCCGATCAGGCCGGTCACGTCGAACAACTCGTCGTGATCGACACCGGCCACCGGGCATCCGGTGATATTGCGCACCACGTCGCCACATCCGCCCATCGTGGTAAGCCCGGCGTGCCTTAACCGCTCGAGAATTTCCGGGAAACGATCGAGCGTGATGTAATGAAGCTGAATATTTTGCCGGGTGGTCAGCTCGCCCTGGTCGCGACCGAATTGCTCGGAGATTTCGCCGATGGTACGCAAGCCCAACGGGCTCAGGATCCCGCTCGGTATTTTCACCCGCATCATGAAGGTGCCGATTTTGGGCTTGTCGTGGTACATGCCGAACCACTGCAGCCGCACGATGTCCTCTTCGGGCAGATGTTCATACGGCGTCTCGACCAGACGGCGCCATTGATGCTCCAGCTCGGCGGGGAAAAGCTCACGCTTGAGCCGCTCGACGGAGTTGCGCTTGAGCACGAGCTCCCAGGACGGTGGTTCACGTTTGGGCACAAAAAACCTTCGATCGTCGACCTTTTTTGACGCGCACGCGCTGGATTCTGCTTATGCGGTAATCTCGATTCGGAAAAAGTAACTTAGAAGACTATGTTAGTCAACTAATTATATGACTAACCGAGTCAGCTATTTTCGCACGAGCCTGCTCGTGCTATTACCTAAATAGTGCGGGAAGAAATCAGCGGGAAAGCCCCGGCGGCGCGCCAAAGAGAAGGCTCATCGAGATGAAATTCGGCGTCGGTGTGGATTATTGCCTCAAAGCCCTGATCATGCTGGCCGAGCGTTATCCGTCCGCCCAGCCGCAGCGCGTCGAGGAAATCGCGGCGGCACAGGCGATTCCCGAGAACTATTTGAGACGGCTGCTAATCGAATTGAAACGCGGCGGGCTGGTCGCGAGCCAAAAAGGCCCCAACGGCGGTTATATGCTGGCGCGCCATCCTTCCCGGATTACAATGGCGGACGTGGTGCAGATTATCGAAGGCGATTACGTCCCGGTCGAATGCCTTGAGGAGAGCGCGAATTCGCCCTGCGCGCGCGGCGATGCCTGTGCAATGCGCGACGTTTGGCGCGAGGTGCGCGACAGCGTCGTCACGATTCTCAGCCGCACCACCCTGCAGTCGTTGAGCGAGCGGCGCAAGACGGCGCTCCATTTCCAAATCTGAACGCCGAGTTGTGATGACCCCGGTATCCGTCGTCATTCCGGTCTTCAACGGCGCCGCGACGGTCGCCGAAGCGATCACGAGTGCGCTAAGGCAGACCTATGGGCCGCTTGAGTTGATCGTTGTGAACGATGGCTCGACCGACGCAACTTCCGCGGTGGTGGCGCGTTACTCCGATCGCCTCAAGCTAATCGAGCAGCCCAATGCCGGTATCGCGGCGGCGCGCAACGCCGGCGCCAAAGCCTCCCGGGGCGAGTACCTGGCTTTTCTCGACTGCGATGATCGCTGGCAGCCGGACATGATCGCGCGCACAGCCGCGGCGCTTGACGCCGACCCGCGCTGCGCGATGGCATATTGTAATCTGACGGTGGCGGACAGCGGTGGCCGTTCGCTGGGCACCACGGTGGTTGGACCGGGCTTTGCCCATGCCCCCGGCCTCGACGAAATGCTGAAACGGTTGTGGCCGATTATGCCGAGCGCGGTCCTGATGCGCCGCACGGCGTACGCCGCGTGCGGCGGCTTTCCCGAGCAGTTTCGTTCCTATGGCTACGAGGATGCCTATTTCTGGATGCAGATGCGTGAGTGCGGCCATTTTCATTATCTCGCGGAGCCGCTCGGCATGTGGCGTTTTGCGCTCTTCCCACGTCCACTCAAACGCACCGGGATGAACCGGCACGCCGGGGATCTATTCGTGCGTCTGGTACGCGAGCGCTATGGCGTCGATGCAACGCCGTTGGTGCGCTCGCGTTTACGCGCCTCGCGCAGCATCCTGGGCTACATCGGCCTTACCGCGTTGAATGCCGGAGACCCCCTGGCCGCCCGGCGCGCCTTTCTCAACGCATTGCGAATGGACCCCTCGCGAGTCAAAAATTATCTGCGCCTGGTGCGCACGTTTCTGCCGCCTGGACTCGCCCGCGCACTGTCCGGCCGCACGCGCGCGAACGCGAACTGAACGCCGGCCCCATCACCCGATGACGCTTCGATGTTGAACCTTGCATGAACGCGCAACCCACTCCAATGCGCAACTGTGTGATCCTCGGCTCCGGACGCAGCGGCACCAGTCTGGCGGCAGGCATGTTAGCCAAAGCCGGCTATTTCATGGGAGAGGAGTTGTATCCGCCCGACGACGGCAATCCCAAGGGCTATTTCGAGGACCGCGAAATCAACGGCATCAATGAGGGGCTGTTGGCGCGTCTTTTCCCCACGCCCAAACGCAGCCTCGGCGATCGCCTGCGGCGGCGCCGATCGCACCGCCAATGGGATCGCTGGCTGGCGGAAATTCAACCGGGTACGCTGATAACGTCCAGTGTGAAACTGGATGGGCGTATTGCCGCGATGACCGCGCGGGCGCCGTTTTGCTTCAAGGACCCCAGATTCTGCTACACCCTGCCGGCCTGGCGTCCTTACCTTGCTAATACGCTTTTGCTCTGTGTTTTCCGTCATCCCGCGATAACCGCGGCAAGTCTGTTGAAGGAGGCGCAACGGATGCGAAACCTGAGTGAAATCGGCACCCGCATCGACCTCGAACTCGCGTTGCGCGTATGGCGCCTGATGTATACGCACGTGCTTGAGACGCACCGTCCGGCCGGCGGCGAATGGCTCTTCATGCACTACGATCAACTGGTGGACGGCACCGCGTTGGCGCAAATCCAGCGACGGCTTGAGGTTCGGGGCGATCGTGAGTTCGCCGACGCCATGCTGCGCCGTTCGGCCCCGGCCGGTCCCGTGCCGCCCGTGGTAGTCGAACTCTACCGGCGGCTATGCGATTTGGCTGAATATCAAGCCGCTTGATAGCAACGGACGGGACTTCAATCTATCGCTCGCTATTTGCTAACATAGGCACGCATGATTTGGGCTTCGGCCATAATACCCGTTTACAACGGCGAAGCGACGATCGTGCCGGCCGTCGAGAGCGCACTTGCCCAAGACTTTGATGGCGCCCTTGAAGTGATCGTCGTCGATGACGGCTCGACCGACTCCACCGCCGAGATGTTGTTACGTTTTGGCGAGCGGATCGTGGTAATCGCCCAATCCAACCAGGGGCTGGCCTCGGCTCGCAATGCTGGTGCGGCGGCCGCGCGCGGCAATTATCTCGCCTTCCTTGACGCCGACGATGTGTGGTTCCCGCGCAAGCTCGAAATTACGGTTAGCGCCCTGGAGGATAATCATCTGGCCGTGCTGGCGTATTCGGATGCGGTCCCGGTCAATAGTACGGGCGCCGCGCTGGCGGAATCATACGTCGCGGGCAACTTTGGCTACGCCCCCAAAATGGGTGACCTGCTCGACCAATGGTGGCCAATCCTGCCGAGCGCGGTGGTGATCCGGCGGCTCATCTTCGAGGCTTGCGGCGGCTTTTATCCTGAATTTCGCCGCGCCTACGAGGATGTCGACCTGTGGCTGCGCGCGCGCGAGCGGGGCGACTTTGAATATATCTCACAGCCGCTGCTCAATTATCGCCTGACGCCGCCCGCCGCGCGGATGATGAAATACGAAGACGATTATCCCTTGTTCGCCCGGCGCGTGCGCGAGCGATACGGCAAGCGCGCCCGCAATCTGCTGCGCACCACCTGCGACGCTTACGTCAGTGTGCTCGGTTACCGCGGGCTAACGGCGATGCGCGAGGGCGACGCGATGGCGGCGCGGCGGTTATTCATGCACGCGTTGCGTTACCGCCCGCTGCATTTCAAAACCGCGATGCGTCTGGCACGCACCTTCATGCCGGCATCCATGGCGCAAACGCTCACCGGCCGCACGCGTACACCGTAATTTCACTCGCGGCGACCGCTCGATTATTTCGAACTCGCTGAATCCAGGTCGATTACCATGGCCTTGAAACCACAGGTTGCCTTGATTTTCCCCAACCAATTTCCGGAAGCGGCGGCGATGCTGGGCCGCGCCTTCGTCGAGGACCCGTTACTTAAAGCGATCGTCTGCAATATCGCCGATCCGGCGCAGCGCTCCGCGCGGATGACTTACCTCTTCAGCGTCGTGCTGAAAGGCCATCGTCGTGACGGCCAGCCGGTGATTGGCGTAATGCGCGATCGGCGGGTCGCCGGCAGCGCGATTATCGAGTACGTCACGCGTCCGAATGCAACCGCGATGACCGTGATGAGCGGCCTCACGCTGATACCCGAGCTGATCCGCGCCGGCGGCCTTAACGGTGTCGCCCGCGCGATCTCGGTGCTCGATACCCTGACGCGCAATCGTCCGCCCGAGCCGCATATTTATCTCAACATCCTGGGCGTAGAACCCGAATTTCAGCGCAATCATTATGGCGTCGCGATGCTCGATTTTCTGCGCGATCAAGTCGCGCTTCGGAGCGACCTCGCCGGTGTCTATTTGGAAACCGCAACCGAATCCAACGTCTCCTACTACAGCCATTTCGGTTACCAGGTACTGAATGAAATCTATCCGCTCGGCGTGCGCATGTGGCGCATGATGCAGCCGCGCATCGTCTCGATATGAGAGCGCACGGGCAAAATGCGTAAGTTCCTGGTCTATCTGGTGGTGCCGCTACTGGCAGTAGGCGTAACGAAGTGGAGCCGAGCACATTAGCGAAGCCTAAGGCGGAGCGAGTAAGCGAGTCTGCGAGTTACGTTTAAGAATTTGAGTCCGCGAGCCGCGTCCAGATTAAGTCCGTAGCAAGTCCCGCACCCACGCACGATCCGCTGGTCGCCCAATTCCGTTCCGATCTGCAACAGGCAATCACGCGCTCGAAGCTGACCGGCGCTCAGAAGCAACAGATGCATCAAGACCTCGAACAGTTGCGCGAGGCGCGCGCCAGCCATAACCGGATGCAGAGGTGGCGCGCGATGCGCCGCTTCCGCACGATCCTCGATAGTGGCGCTTTCACATCCCAGGACCGCGAAAAAATTGAAAAAGACCTGCAGCGAATCCGCCCCGCCCGAAGTAAATCTTAATGGCGGCATCCACACGCACGCGTTTGGCAAGCACGCGCTCATCGTACTGTTCCAAAGAGTGGGTGACAAAATTCGCTTTGGTTGTCATTCTGAGCAAAGCGAAGAATCCCGGATCTTTTTTGATTTGCGAGCTTCTTACCGGGATTCTTCACTGATTTTAGTGCGCGCCTCGCAGACTCGTTCGCTCGCTTCGCCTTCGGCTCTGCTGATGGCGGCTCCGTTCAGAATGACAAATAATTTCACACCCTCTAAAGCTCAGCGGGCACTTGGACCAAGGAAGCCGGCAGCGAGCGCCGACAATGGGACGCGGGCCAGACGGCTGGAAATCGCCGGTCTCACGTCCCATCAGGGTTTGAGGCATCGAAACGTGCATCGCGCTCAGGCGCGGCCATAGACCGGCACCACCGCGCCCGAGGTCACCCGGTTATCCTCCGAGCATAGATATGCCAGGGTGCGCGCGATGTCCTCGGGTTTGACCCAATTCTCATGTTTGGCCTTGGGCATGGCCTTGCGGTTCGCCTCGGTGTCGATGGTGCTCGGCGCGATCGCGTTGACCAGCACGTTGTCGCCCAGAACTTCCTCGGCCAACGAAGCGGTGAAAGTCTTGATGGTGCCTTTGGCGACCGCGTAGGCGGCGAAATCGCCCGCGCCCAGCAAGCCCGTGCGCGAGCTCACCGAAACGATGCGGCCGTATTTATTCTTGCGCATCAGCGGCACCACTGCGCGACAGCATATGAACGTTGGTTTCAGATTGAGGTCGAACATCGCCTGCCATTCCTCAAGCGAGGTCTCCTCAATGGACTTGCCGCCCCAAAATCCGCCGACGAGATTGACCAAAATATCGACGCGACCCCATTGTGAGGCCACTTCGCCGACGAATTTCGCCACCTCCGCCTCCCTGCCGACGTCGAGCTTGCGCACGATCAGGCGGTTGGTGGCAAAGCGGCCACCCAGGCGCTCGTTCAACATCGGCACTTCGGCATCGATGATGTAGGGGATGGCGACGTTGGCGCCACTGGTGAGAAAATGGTCGGCAACCGCACGTCCTAGCGCGCCGGTTCCGCCGGTAATTATCGCAACGCGATCTTTTAATGTTTCCATCGCCCGCCCTCCCGAATCTTTCTTTCGTTGGCGTCTTTATCGCCCATAACCGGACTCGAATGCCAGCGCGCCCGCGGCCCGGAACGTTCAGGGCGCAGGCTCTGCTTATCGGATTGCCTGTAGCGCTGAAGGTGATGGCGCCGGATGGGCCGCCAGTGCCAGGTAGGCGGCAATCTCACCGATGTGCGGCGCCAGCCACGGCATCGAACGCATGATGTGGGTATGACGCTTCGGATGATAACCGCGCGGATAGGAGTCATGAATCAGCCGCGCTCTCAACAATGCGCGGGGGGAACCGGCAATCGGCGGTCCCACTGAACCCGGTAGCCGCGGGTTCTCGTTATGGCAGGAAATACAATTCTGGCGGTAAATCACTTTTCCGCGTTGCGCTTGCGTCAGCGGCTTGGGTGGCGCACATCCGGCAACCGGTAGCGCCGCAGCGAGCACGCAACCGGCGAATGCCGCAAGCAATAGCTTCACAGTCGGCGAACGATGAAATCCAGGCAAGGGTGGCGCATATCCGCGTCCAGCGGATATACGCCACCCTCCGGCAGCGGCTATTTCATTTTGGACGCGGCGAAATCCCAGTTGACCAGGTTCCAGAAGGCCTCGACGTATTTCGCGCGCGCATTACGATAATCGATATAGTACGCGTGCTCCCATACGTCGCAGGTGAGCAGCGGCGTTTTGTTGTGCGCGATCGGATTGTCGGCGTCATGGCTTGCCCCGACCACAAGCGAGCCGTCGTCGTTTTGCACCAGCCAAGCCCATCCGCTGCCGAAGTGAGTGGTCGCGGCATCGCTGAATTTTTTCCTGAAAGCATCGATGTCGCCAAACGCCTTCTTAAGCGCCTCGGCC
>JBOHWL010000061.1:0-2787 GCA_050736615.1 Binataceae bacterium (SeqCode)
GCCAACAGCAGCGCAATCCACATCCCGGCCATCACCGGCCAGAACAGATGATGCACGCGGGCTTCGAACGGCAGCGTGACCGAGAGCGCGGCGGTGATAAAGCCGATTTGCCCCAGGGCTTCCGCCAACGCGGCGACCACCACGGTCGCCAGGCCGACCGCTATCGCCAGTTTGCGCCGCACCATCAACGCCATCACGAACTGGCCGCCCAATTGCGCCGACGGGGTGACGTAGTCAACCGCCTCGCCTGAAATGCGCGTCAGGAAGAGTTCGCCGAAGCCGAGCCGTTTGGGATAATGCTCAATCGTGACGCGCCATCCGAGCGTATTGGCAACGCGTGAGACCGATTCGAGCGAGATCGTCAGCAGCAGGCCCCATCCCGCCAGCCTGACATAATTGAGGACATCACCAAGCCCGAACCGTCGCAAAAACCATACGTAAAAGCCCAAGGATAGAATTATGATCAGGGTTTCGACTCGGCGCATGTAGAGGGATTCCGTTGCTTGGGCGCGGGTCGCGCGTGGTCTGCATTGTTTCAGCGCGCACGATCAGGCGCAAGGCGCTGTGGATGTGGCACGACGGGTTTTTGCACTACTGGGAATATGCGGATTAGACCTTGAATCGTATATGAATGATGTCGCCGTCACGCATCACATAGTCCTTGCCCTCGAGGCGCAACTTGCCGGCTTCTTTGACCTTGGCGTCGGAGCGTAGCGCGGCGAAATCCTCGTAGCTGACCACCTCGGCGCGGATAAAGCCACGTGCGATATCGCTGTGGATACGGCCGGCCGCCTCCAGCGCGGTGGCACCGCGCCGCAACGACCAGGCGTGCGCCTCGGGCTCGCCCGCAGTGTAGAACGTAAGCAAGCCCAGGTGATGACAAAGCGCTGCGATCAGACGGTCGCGCGCCGGCGCCGCCAGTCCGGCTTCCTCCAGCAGTTCACGCTGTCCAGAGGCGTCGAGTTGCCATAGTTCGGCTTCGAAGCTTGCGGCCAGCGGGAACACCTCAAGTGCGCGCCCACGCACGAGCGCCAGCTCATCGTTGGACAACTCCGCCGTGGCGCGTTCGGCGTCGCCATTGATTACCACCAGTGCCGGCTTGCGCGAGAGCAAGCCGAAGCTCGAAAAAGCCTGGATTTCCTGCGTCGTCAGCTCAAGCGTGCGCAATGGCGCGCCGCGTTCGAGCCATGTGAGGCATTTTTCCAGCGCGGCCCGTTCGAAATCCACCGCGCCCTTTTCCTTCTTGAGACGCTCCAGCCGCCGTTCGGTTTGCTCGAAGTCGGCAAAGACCAACTCGCTGTCAAGGCGCTCGACGGCTTCACGCAAAGACGCCACGTTACCCGCGAATGCGGGAATCACGAGCAACAGCGCGTCGAGATCGCGCACCAGCGGAATCAGCGTCGTGTCGAGCGCGGCGCCTTCCTTTTGCTCCTTGGGGTTGGGCGCGAAGTCAAGCACCGTCAGTTCGACCGGGATCTTTTTTTTCGAACCGTAAGCCGCTTCGAGCAAATCCAGCCGCGCGTCGGCAAGCTTGATCTGGCCGGGACGGGCGCGATTCTTTTCACTCTGGCCCGGCACCGGCGCAAGCCCGGTCAGGGCCTGGAAGACGGTGGATTTGCCCACGCCGCGCGCACCTATAATTCCGCTCTTCACAATCACTCCGTTTACAAAAGCCTTGCATATCGCCAGAGGCGGTGAAACCCTCGCCGAAAACCGAGACTGGCGATCGAGGAGGGAATCGCATGCCAACCGCGCCAGCGGATTACCAAGCACGCTATCCAATCGATTTCGAAAAAATCGACGGCGCCGTCCGTCAGACGGTCGTGCAACTGTACGCCGCCGACGGCATCAAGTCGCGCGGCATCCTATATATGCCATCCCAGGGCCAGCCGCGCGCGGTCGTCATTATGGCGCATCCGCGTGCCGACTTCGCACAGCATTACTCGATTCCGTATTGGCTGCGCGCCGGGATTGCGACGTTTGCGCAGAACACGCGCTATTTAAACAATGACGCCATGATGTTGCACGAGAATCTGCTGCTTGACCTTGCGGCAGGAATCAGCTTCCTGCGTGAGGAGCGAGGTTTCGAGCACATCATAATGCTGGGGAACTCCGGCGGTGGTTCACTGTTCGCGTACTACGACGCGCAGGCGCGCACCGCCGTGGGACAGCGGGACTCATCACCGCCCGGCGGCGGTCCGCCGGACCTGAACCGTTACAACTTGCCTACGGTGGACGGTTTGATTCTGCTGGCGGCTCATCCTGGCCAGGGCAAAGTGCTGATGGGCTCGCTGGACGCAAGTGTCGTCGACGAGCATGACCCGTACGCGACCGACGCCGCGCTCGACATGTATGATGAGCGCAACGGCTTTCGCCCGCCGCCGGCGCAAAGCCGCTATGAACGCGCCTGGCTCGCGCGTTACCGTGAGGCGCAAGCTGCGCGCGTGGCGCGGATTGACGCGATCGCGCGTGCGCATCTGGAGGAGTCGCAAAATGCGCGGGTCTTGAGCAAAGCGCCGGATTTCGC
This sequence comes from Binataceae bacterium (SeqCode), assembly GCA_050736615.1. Taxonomy (GTDB): domain Bacteria; phylum Desulfobacterota; class Binatia; order Binatales; family Binataceae; genus JBOHWJ01. The sequence goes on from JBOHWL010000061.1 coordinate 2,528, forward strand.
CGCACGTCCGGCGGCTTATCGCAACTTCATGCAACGCCGCGTGGCCGCGCCGCACATCATGGCCGTCTACCGAACGCTGGCCAATCCGAATTACCTCGACCTCACGCTGGAGCCCTCGGAACGCGCCCTGGGTTCGATCTTCGCGCCACGTCCGGATGTGTTCAATTATCACGCCTTCGGGCTTGGGCATGTGGTGACGCCCGACGCCTGGTTATCAACCTGGTCGGGGCTCAGCTCGAATGCCTGGCTGGCGCGTAATC
>JBOHWL010000062.1:0-29287 GCA_050736615.1 Binataceae bacterium (SeqCode)
CTCCGGCAGCCTCCGCTCGAAATGACAACCCGAGGCTTGCGCAGAGGTTCCCTATGGGGGGCTCCGTTCAGAATGACAAAATTCACACGCTGACTGATCGTCGAGTTCGCCGAGGCCGAACTCGACAAAGACGAGCCGATCGTCGATGCGGGGCTCAACGGCGCGCGTCCGCGGCTGCGGCCGATCCTGATGGCTTCATTCGCCTTCATCTTCGGCCTGTTCCCGCTCTGGTACGCGCGGGGGGCCGGCGGCGTCTCACGTCAGCTCATCGGCACCGTCACCATCGTCGGCATGGTCTTTTCCGGCGGCATCGCGATTTTCCTGGTACCGCCGCTCGTTGCACTGGTCGAACGGATGTCTCATCGCGTCAAGGGCAAGCCGCTTGAGCTGGCGATGACGCAACGGCGGCCACCAGTGGCAGCGCACGAACGCGCGGCGCGTGGCAGGAGCTAAGCGCGGGAGCAAGTCTTGTTTCCCAGACACGCTGGTCACAGGATTAAGTAACGTCCGTTGGCACTTTACGAACTTGAGAATGCCGGGGGCAACCCTGATCGCGCGAAACAATGCCTGAACTTCCCCATATCGTGATCGTTGGCGCCGGCTTCGGCGGCTTGGCCGCCGCGAAAAAATTGAAGGGTGCGCCGGTGCGGCTTACGCTGATCGATCGCACGAACCACCATCTGTTTCAGCCACTCTTGTATCAAGTGGCGACCGCGGTTTTGACGCCTGGCCATATCGGCGCACCGATTCGCCGAATTCTGCGCAAGCAGAAGAACGCGGCGGTGCTCATGGGCGAAGTCATCGGCATCGACAAGGAGAGCCGCCGCATTCACGCTGATATCGCAGAGCGCTCCGGAGTGAGTGTTGACTACGACTATTTGGTGCTCGCAACCGGCGCCCGCCATAGCTATTTCGGCCATGAGCAGTATGAGCTCTATGCGCCGGGCCTGAAGAACCTGAGCGATGCGGTCGCCATTCGAAACAATATTCTACGGGCGTTGGAATTTGCCGAAGCGGAAGAGGATCCAGTGAAACGCGAGGACTGGCTGACGTTCGTACTCGTCGGCGCGGGTCCGACCGGAGTCGAAATGGCTGGTGCCATAGCGTCGATACGCAGAGTGATCGGCTCAATATTCCGGCATCTCGAGGCGTCGTCGGTTCGCGTAGTGTTGATCGATGACGCCGCGCGAGTTCTTTCCGGTTTTGCGGAGCGCCTTTCGCTGCGTGCCCGTCAACGCCTGGTCAAGCTCGGGGTCGAGCTTCGGCTCGGCGTACGAGTCGAGCAGGTCGATGGTGAGGGCGTGATCGCCGGCGGCCAGCGCGTTCGGAGCCGGACCGTAATCTGGACCGCGGGTGTGGCGCCGTCGCCGGCTGGCAAATGGCTCGATGCCGAGACTGATCGCGCGGGCCGGGTTCGGGTGGAGAAGGATTGCAGCTTGCGTGGGCACCCGGAAGTCTTCGTCATTGGAGACGTGGCGACCTTCTTGCACGACGGCAAGCCGCTGCCCGGCCTCGCTCAAGTCGCGATCCAACAGGGACGCTATGCCGCGAAGGTCATCCGGAGCCGCATTGCCGGCACGAGGCCACCCGCATCGTTCCGTTATTTCGATAAGGGCAGCATGGCCGTAATTGGCAAGAATTTTGCCGTGCTGGAGAGTGGGCGATTGCAGTTCAGCGGATTTGTCGCCTGGTTGGCGTGGAGCGCGGTTCATCTCGTTTCGCTCGCCCAGCCGGGTCAGCGTTTGATGGTCCTGGTGCAATGGACCTGGACGTATTTGACCGGTCAACCGGGCTCGGGACTCATCGTGGAACATTACCCCAATTCGCAGCCATCGCCGCATAGCCGTCCGGGGACTGGCCGGACCGGCGACCTTTGACCTGGCCCCGAATACTCCCGCGATTATAACGAGTAGTGTGATGGGCGGTTTGAGTAAACTCTTTCACCAAGGTTTCAGCCAGCCTCAAGCGGCGCGTCAAACCGTCCTTAACGGCCACAGCCAGCTTGAAATGAAAGGAGATGACCATGGCGGATAACAACCCCAAAGTAACGACCACTGACGCGGGCATCCCGGCCGCCAGCGATGAACATTCGCTTACCGCCGGCCCCAATGGTCCGATCCTGCTGCAGGACCATTACCTGATCCAGAAGATGGCCCAATTCAACCGCGAACGGGTCCCCGAACGCGTGGTTCACGCCAAAGGCGGCGGCGCTTTTGGCTTCTTCGAGGTCACCGAGGATGTAACGCCTTGGTGCAAAGCAAATTTCCTAAGCAAGAAAGGCCTGCGCACGCCGATGCTGGCGCGATTTTCCACGGTCGCCCAGGAAGCGGGATCCGCTGACACCGTCCGCGACCCTCGCGGTTTCGCGCTCAAGTTCTATACGCAGGAAGGCAACTACGATCTGGTCGGCAACAACACGCCGATTTTCTTCATGCGCGATCCGCAGAAATTCCAGGACTTCATCCATTCGCAAAAGCGCCGCGCCGACAACCATCTGCGCGATAACAACATGCAGTGGGACTTCTGGACCTTATCGCCTGAATCCGCGCACCAGGTGACATTCCTGATGACCGGCCGCGGGATTCCGCGAACCTGGCGGCACATGAACGGCTACGGCAGCCATACTTTTCTGTGGGAGAACGCAGGCGGCGGAAAGTTCTGGGTCAAATACCACTTCAAAACCGTTCAGGGTATCGAGAATTTCACCGATTCCGACGCTAAGGTCATGGCGGCGGAGGATAAGGACTACCATCTGCGCGATCTGTTCAACGCGATCGCCGACGGCGCCGCGCCGGAATGGCGATTGGAGATGCAGATCATGCCGTTCCAGGATGCGGCGGACTATCGCTTCAATCCCTTCGACCTGACTAAAGTCTGGCCGCACAAGGACTATCCGCCGATCACGATCGGCCGCATGGTATTGAATCGTAATCCGGAGAATTATTTCGCCGAGATCGAACAAGCTTCCTTCGAGCCAGCCAACATGGTGCGAGGCATCGGGCCGAGTCCGGACAAGATGCTGCTGGGACGCCTCTTTAGCTATCCCGACACCCACCGCCACCGCATCGGCACCAACTATCTCGAGTTGCCGGTCAACCGACCGCTGTCTCCTGTGCATAGCTACAATCGCGACGGTGCGATGCGCCACAACAACCCGCGCGATCCGGTCTATGCACCCAACTCCTTTGGCGGGCCCAAGGCCGATCCGGCCTACGAACTCCCGAGTTGGCAAGTGGAAGCGGGCGAGATTGCGCGCACCGCATACGTCAAACACGCCCAGGACGACGACTTCGGGCAGCCCGGCACGCTGTATCGCGAGGTGTTGTCCGGCACTGACCGCGACCACCTCGTGACGAATATCGTCGGGCACCTGAAGGACGGTGTGAAACCCGACATGCGGCAGCGCGCGATCCAATACTGGGCGCAGGTAGATGCGAATCTCGGCGCACGAATCGGCGCCGCAATTGACGGCAGTCTCGGCGCGCTCAAAAGCGATGGCCCCGCGGTCAAGGGCAGCAACGCCCGCGTAAAGTAACCGCGGCGAAGATATTCCCCCGGCCGATCATGTCGGCCGGGGAAGGACGCCGAAACCCGACCGCACATTTCAAACGATCGGCAAAGAGTATCGTTCTAAAGACCGTCGAACGGGAACTCTATATGGCAATGCAAAGTGGAGCAGGGCAGGGGCGCCACCTGATGATGTCGCTTGACCGTCTCTAACGATTACGGTGATCGCGGGCGAGGCCCGGCTCCTTTGGATGAGGATAAGGATGAGGCGTGGGGATCATCTCACGGCGAAACAAGCGGGCACGTTCAAGCGCGTCACGATAGATTGCCGCGAGTTTGTCTTCCGTGTCGTAGTCGAAAGCATCCTGCAGACGTTGCTCCAACTCGCCACCACGTTCGGGCTGATGTTTAACGTACCATCGGGCGGTTTGTCGAAGCGCCTCTTGCGGCGGGGTCGGGTCGCGATAGCCCAACTGCAGTTTGATCTTGTGCAAATCCATCAGCTTATGGTGCGAAGTTATCTCCAGGCTGAGGCCGCGCGCCGGGAAGGCCACCGCCGCCGGCAGACTGATAATCTCGAACTTGTGATTCATGTCGCTGGCGATAATCTCGACAATCTGGCGGATGGAGAATTGCCGGTCATCCCCGCAATTGTAGATTTGGCCGGCCGCAGTGTCGGGCTTGTCGACCGCCAGCAGAACGGCATGTGCGAGATTGGCGGCGTAGCCGTGGGTCATCAGGCCAAGTCCGCCTTCGGACAAAATGATGAAAGGGCGCTTGTCGAGCACGCGGCGGACGACACACCATTCACGGGGTAAGAGCTGGTAAGGCCCATAGACGTAAGGGTAGCGATAGACCACGGCGCTCCGATGAGCCGAGAGTACCGCCTCTTCGGTGTTCGCAATCAGATATGAGAAGCGATGTTCCTGCTCGGTCTGGACCGTGGGCGCCGTTTCCGGAACGGGAATCGGCAAACCTGGCGGAAAGTTGATCGAAGGATTGAAGTAACCGCGATAGGCTGGCACGCCGCCGACGGCGATGAACTGGCCAGTCTTGCCGGCCAGAGCTTCGGCCACTATACGAATACGTCCGTAGGTCGCAATCACGACGTCGAAAATGCGGCCCGCAAGTGCGGCATCGAGTGTTTCCCGAAAGTGCGGATCGGTATGAATGTGCTCGATATCGGGTGGAATCTCGGGAATTTCGTGAGTCCCACGATGGAGAATCGCAACGGTGAAGCCGCGCTCGCGCAACCCATTCACCAGGAAAGGGCCGCTGGGACCCGTGCCTCCCACGATCAAGGCATTTCTCATTCCGTCACCTCCCGGGCTTTGGCCATTAGGCAATAAGGGTGCTCAGAATAGCCGAGCGCCGGCTCTGGATTGAAGCCGTCACAAATTAGGCGGTCAATCGGACGCAACCGATGCCGCCCCTGCGGCCGGGGCTGCCGGTCAGCATGACCCATGACTATGTGCGTCCGTGCCCTGTTCTCGACCCTCAAGCGCCGTTTCCCAAGGCAGGGCGGACCGCACCATACCTTTAGCGCAAAGAGGAGCGATCCCGGTCCCGCTTTCACCACACTAGCGTTCTAGTTTATTTGTTTGACGCTTCGGCGCCGCGTAAGAAAGTTCGCCTTGAAGAGAAAATAGACCAGGCCGAGGTGATGGCGGAGCCGAGGCTTAACCAACATCGCTTCAGCCGACGCCGCTTCTCCGCCGGTGTTTGCTCTGTACGCCAACGGCCGGAAGCGCAAATATTGTGACAATCATAACCGGTGCGAGCACTAACGGCGGGATATTCGCGTTTGTCGAACGGAGCAAAATCCATCGAGTACCTCCGGATTAGCTCATTTAGGCATTTGCGGGCCCAATGGAGACCTTGACGCCAGCCGGTCGAAGCGACAGGGTCGGATCATCGTATAAATCCGGCAATTGAAGCAAAGAGAGCATATTGTCTGGCGGAAAACCCCACCCAAGGAGTAAGGCAAAATGGCCACATATGTTTTGTTGAGCAGCCTGACGCCCGAGGGAAGAAGGACGTTGCACAGCGACCCCGACCGCATGGACGAAGTGAACCAGGAGATCACCGATTTCGGCTGCGAGGTGCTCGCACAATATGCGGTGCTTGGCTCTTATGATTTTGTCACCGTGATCCGCGCCGCGGACAACGAAACGGTAGCTCATTTATCGGTCGATCTCGGCTCACGGGGAACGGTGAACATTACGACCCTTCCCGCGATTGAAATATCGCAGTTACGCTCGAAACTGAAGGGACCCAAGCAGATGGGTCGCCCCGCGCGAACCTGATTTTCAGCCAGCCCGCGGCTGGAGACTTTGCCGGAACGCGCGTGCCGCCGGTTTACGGCGACGAACGCTATATCCGCGCCGACAGCCCTAGGTGAGCTAGCGCAATAGCACCTCGTCAGGTATACGGAGACTCAATCCGCCATAACTCTTCAGTTTCACCTGACGGCAGGAGAGCTTTATTGCCGGCCAGCTAACGCACGTGGAAGTCCGCTTCCGAACCGATCGGCCACGAGACGCGGGTCGCCGTAGAACATCGCGGGTCGGATACGATTCCGCTTGAGCATGTCGCACGGCACGGATTTCCCGATAACGTTTTCCCGCGGCGCCATGCCGAATGGTGGCCGCTCCTGTTGTCGTACAGGATGCGCCTCGTTTGACTTACGAGCCGTACCAATATGTCGGTGTCCGCCCGATCGCGCCCTCGGGTAACGACGCGCTGTTTCTTTTGGGGGTTCGCCAGAGGTCGATCAAGCGATATTTTTCACGAGAGATTCGCGACGAATATGCCGAGGTGATAGCGCGGGGACGGCTCGGCTCGGTGGAGGTGCGCCGATCATGGTGATGAGGCAGCTCCGCAGTGCCACCATCCAGGTGGTTTCGCCAGTTCAATTCAGCAGCGGAGGAGGAATCAAACATGGCAACGACTGTAACGGGTGGATGCCTATGCGGCGCGGTGCGCTACGAGTGCTCGGCTGATCCGGTCTTTGCCGCGAACTGCCACTGCCGCGATTGTCAACGCAGCTCCGGCGCGCCCTTTACCGCGAATATCGGTGTGCCGAGCGCTGCCCTGAAAGTGACCGGCCAGCTCAAGTATTACGACGTTAAGGGCGATAGCGGCGGCACCATAAGCCGCGGTTTCTGTGCAAACTGCGGGGCACGGGTAATATCCCGCCCCGTCCGGAATCCGGACATGGTGGTCGTCTCCGCCACCAGTCTTGATGATCCGAGCAGCTACAAGCCGGCGATGGACATCTTTACGTCGAGCGCGCAGCCGTGGGACGTTCTCAGCCCGGGCACTGCGAAGTTTCCGAAGATGCCGCAGTGATACTCGGGGCATGCCACAGAGAGGTCGCGAGGAGTTCGAACGGCTTCAGCTTCGCGTTCACGCGTTTCTCGCGGGCGTTCCGCTGCACGACGCATGTACCGTCGATGTGCCACGCACGTGCGGCGGAATCGTGCTTTGACGCGCGGGAAGCCTTTTCGTGCGGCCCGGCGCTGACCGAAGTTGCGATTGTCGACGATGGCCATTCATACGACGGCCCGCGAGACCTCTTCTATTCGCGCTTCCGCTCCGTCCACTCGCTCTGCTGCTTCCTCAGCTTGTCGATGGTGTCTTCGCGATAACCGAACCCAGGCCTTTCGAGGTCGGGCCGCACAATCTGGACTGGGTCCAGCAGATCGCCGACATATCCGAGCGCGTAGGCTCCGCGCTGATAGCCCATCAGACGCAGCAGTTCGACCGGCAAGGTCTTCGCGATCTCCAATGGCACCGCTAAGTATTGATTCTCCTCCTGCCGCAACCAGGAGAGATTGTAGGTTATGTTGATCCCGGTGCGGGTTTTGTTGGAATGATTCGCGCCGCCGCCGTGGTATACGCTTCCGCTGTAAAACAGTACGGATCCTTTGCTCATCTCTGCGGGAGCCGTCTCTGCTTCGGTGAAGCGCAACTTGTCTTCGAATCGATTGCTGCCGGGAATGACGCGCGTTGCGCCATTGCGTTCAGTAAAATCAGTCATCGCCCAGAGGGTGTTGCACTGGACCTCATAGCCTTTAGGAAAGCTGAAGAAATCAAACGCCCACTGGTCCCGATGAATCCGCTGCGCCGGTTCGTCGGGACCGATCGAGATAACCTGCGTCAGATGAAGCTGATAACTGGTAGCGTGGCCGAGGAATTTACCGCTGGTAGCGAGCGCGAGCGGGTGCATAACCAACTCGCGGCATTTCGGCGAACGTGCAATCAGCGCTCCGGTTCGGCGCGTATTCCGTCCGGCAAAGGTGTCCGGGCCCGGCTTTGTCTTTTCGATCCATGGCCGCAACTCCGCCATGATTTCATCGATCTGCGTAGAACCCAGGACAGCATCGACAATCACCGCGCCATCGCTGGTAAGTGCCTGTGATACTTGTTCTCCGCCGGCTGAATCCGGCAAATGTTTAAGTTTCATAAGCCCTCGCAAATTGAGCAACTGCGGCTCTTTTGTGATTTCCTTCTGTTACTGCCTCGAAATCGATCACGTTGTCTTCCGCGCGAACGCAAGTGAAACGCCTCGGACCCCCGTCTCGGATTTCGACTCGCATATACGAGCGACCAGCGAGTGCTAGCTCAGGCGGGATCACCGGCCATATTACCGACGTGGCGCGGGGCTTTGAGATCGAACGGCTGGCATCCGCCGTCGCGCAACTCGAAGACCTCGAGCCGCGACTCAAGCTGGTGATCGACGCGCTCGTCAAGCCGGCCACATCGATTGGGCGCGGGGATCCAAGCACCTCCAGAGCGCCCGCGAGCCGAATTTCGGAGTAGGCCGTCATCCCACTCGAGGCGCTACCCGGATAAATTCCGCATTTGAAGGCTGCTCGTTGCCACCACAGTGAGCGAAGCGTAGCCGCAGATCGATAATGAAGTCGATCCGATCGGGCGCGACGTCGAGGGCCTTTTAGCCGTGACGCGATTTCCTCGCCCGTCGAGAAATGAACCACATTCATAAGTCGAGTCGGTCGTCGTTTCGAGATGCCTCACAAAAGCGTATCAGATCGAAGTAGAGGGAACGGCTTGCGTGATCCGTTCAATGCGGCGTGGCCGTTTGTCCCCGAGTCGATTTTCGCTCAATACAAGTGTACCAGCACCTGTCTGCTTAGGTGATAAGCGTTGAATATGAAACATGCCGGCCGCTCGCTGGTTCGCCCTCCTCCGCTGGGCGGGCTGAAGGCACCAGATTGATGCTGCCCGACATGATTCATGAGCGAGCCCAACACACCAGAGCGTCCCTTTACTGTGTACCCGCGGGCGGGTTCAGACTTCTGGAAGGCGTTCATGGCCTGTTGGATCGCTTCCGCGGCGATTCAAGACGGCGCTCGCGCGCGAATCCGCGATTTGTAGGGACCTTGGCATCCGTGGCAGCGAGCATCCCGCCGTCAGCGATGAGATATTCCTGACCTGATTCGAAATGCTGGGCGTGATGCTGACATAGCGCGTCGACGAACGACAGCGCCACTTGGGCAACCGGCGACTTTCGCCGACCGACCTAGTCGTGCTTTACATGAAGGACCCCGAACAGACCAGCAAGGAGTCAAGCGTGCCATCCGCTGTTCCACAACCAGTCGTTACCCCGCTCACGCGGGCCGCCATTTTTCTCGTCGTGACAGTCAACTCCGGAAAGGAAAATGAAGCCGCCGTGCGGACCTTGTGTGGCGAACTGGCCGCGCTTCTGCGTGCAGTGGGCTTCCGCGATCTCGAGGGGCGGCTGTCATGTGTCATGGCGTTTGGCTCCGAGGCATGGGACCGGGTCTTCGGAGCACCGAAGCCGACAGAATTGCACCTGTTCCATGAGATCCACGGCCGCCATCACGCTGTCGCAACGCCGGGTGACATCCTCTTTCATATCCGCTCCACACGCATGGATCTGTGCTTCGAACTGGCGACACAGATCATGTCGCGGCTCGGCAGCGCCGTTTCCACGGCGGATGAGGTGCACGGTTTCAACTATTTCGATGATCGCGACCTGATCGGCTTCGTCGACGGGACGGAGAACCCAGTGGATCAGGCTGCTGTCAACGCCACCATCATCGGCGAAGAGGATGCCGCCTTCGCGGGTGGGAGTTACGTGATCGTGCAAAAGTATCTGCATGATCTGACGGGGTGGAATGAACTTCCCATCGCGGAACAAGAAAGAATCATCGGTCGAACCAAGCTTGCCGACATCGAGCTAGACGATGCTGTGAAGCCAACTTCGGCCCACAACGCTTTGACGACGATTATCGAGGACGGCGAGCAATTGGAGATTGTGCGCGACAACATGCCGTTCGGCGACGTGGGGAAGGGCGAATTCGGTACCTATTTCATCGGCTACGCCCGGTCCCCGCGCAGGATCGAGCAGATGCTGGAGAACATGTTTGTCGGCCGGCCGCCGGGCAACTATGATCGGCTGCTCGACTTCAGCCGTGCCCTGACAGGCACGCTGTTCTTTGTGCCGTCGGCGACGTTTCTGGAGAATGTTGCGACAGAGGCCGCGGCCCCATCGACTGCTGGCCCCGCCTCGAAAGAACCTGAGGCTGAGGACAAGTCCAAATCGCGACTGCCTCCGCCCGACGGGTCACTCGGTATTGGTTCTCTGAAAAAAAGAGGCAGGATATGAATAATCTCCATCGGGAACTCGCCCCCATCTCCGACAAGGCTTGGGCTCAAATCGAAGAGGAGGCGTCCCGCACCCTGAAGCGCCACTTGGCGGCGCGGCGGGTCGTGGATGTGCTGGGCCCGAAGGGGCTCGAAGTCTCGGCTGTCGGCACCGGTCACCTCCGCCAGATCCAGGCGCCTGGCGATGGCATCCAGGCCGCCCAACGCGAGGCGAAAGCGCTCGTCGAATTGCGCGTTGCGTTCGACCTCACGCGCCAGGCGATTGAAGATGTGGAACGCGGCGCAACCGATTCAGACTGGTCGCCAGTGAAGGAAGCGGCGCGCAAAATCGCCTTCGCCGAAGATCGCTCCGTCTTCGACGGGTACGCCGCGGCGGGGATTCAGGGCGTCCGTCAAGGAACCAGCAATCCGGCATTGACGCTTCCTTCCAATGTGAGGGGTTATCCGGATGCGATCGCGCAGGCGGTGAGCCAATTGCGCCTCGCTGGCGTCAATGGCCCCTACGCTCTCTTGCTGGGCGCGGAGGCGTACACGGCCGTCAGCGGAGGAAGCGACGAAGGGTATCCGGTCCTTCAACATATTCAGCGTCTTGTCGATGGAGAGATCGTTTGGGCGCCAGCCATCGAAGGAGGTGGCTTCGTGCTCACGACCCGTGGCGGTGATTTCGAATTAGACATCGGGCAGGACATCTCTATCGGTTACTTGAGCCATTCGGAGACGATCGTCGAACTGTACTTGCAGGAGACCTTCACTTTCCGACTGCTGACAACGGAAGCTGCCGTGGTGCTCGCGCCTGCGGGGAGGTAGTCTTTGAACGCATTTGCCCTGGAATCGCGGAGGCCTCGGTCCCTTTGAAGATGCCCCAGGAGGAGGAGCGAACTTGCGCTAGCACTCGACGGTAACACCTACCATACTCAACCTTTGCTGGAATTGAACCCGCTTTGATGGACGCTCTGGGGCACGCGTCGATGCGGAACTCGCGTCACGCCTCAAACTGATCCATCACCACTCGCGCGCGACCTCACCGCGGATTCATGCCGAGCTGTTGGCCGATGTCGTTCGCGTGGGCCCGCAAGCGGATCGGCGCCTGATGAAGGCCGCGCGCATTCGTGGCGTCAGCCGGCGTCTTTGGGTTACCCCACCGTGCGGATGGCGACGCTCGACCCGCGTCCGATCGGTTCAGAAGCAATTTCGCCGCCGGGCGTCTTTGCCGCAAACGCACGGGCAAGATCGCTCAATTCTTTCACGGAGCGAGCGCCGTTCCATTGGTAACAAGGGCAGTCGCCGCAAATATAAAATTCATTCCACGATGAAAACCTGTGAGTTCCAAAAGGAGAGAGCTTCATTTTTAAGCGAGACTGCGGCGTCACCAATCGCGGTGCCGACACTAATCGCGACTGAGTGGCTATATCAAGACACTCTCGTGCATAAGTGATTTTATATCACCAGGTATGGTCATTCTTGTTGGACGGCCACTTACCTTCGGCGCTGTCTTCAATCACGTGAGAGTGAGTGGCCGCCATGCGGAGCCTTCTTCGTGGCGCATCATCTTTCACAGTGAACGATCATGCGTGTACACGAACGTGACGCCACGCGTGTGACAGGCCGTCTCTACTGCAGGTTTTTAAAACCGTGGAGAGCACTTGGTCGTCACGCCCGGAAACAAAAAAGACGCATGGCCCGAACAGTTAGTAGGAGTAGCCCGTTCAATCACGGCAGCGGCAAGCTGCATAGTACACACGGATGAGCGCGCTGCCATCCTGGTGCCAATCTCGATAGATGTCGGGGTGGTGGATTTATACGTGAGCGGCAATCCAGCGTCCCACGATCACCACCGCTAGCGCGACGAAGCCACGCGGGCGGTGATCCCCTCGGTCAAGGTGCTCGTGTATACCATCGTCAAGTAGGTGCGGCCCATTCCGCTCAGCACGCGAGATCAACAGGGCATGCCAGCGCAGGCGATAGATGCCCGGTCCCAAGGCGTTGGCCGCCTCGGGTTTCAGAGCTTACTTACCTTGTCCTTAGAAGCACCGGAGGCGCTAGTAGCCGAATCGCGCTTTAGTCTCGGATGAGCGACAGGAAGATGCCAGCCGCGCCACATGGCGACGAGGCGGAGCCCGAAGCAGAGCGCCGCCCCGGAGAGCATCATCGCGACGGGCGGCAGCCGCAGCACGTAGCCGATCGCCACCACAGCCGCGCCAGCGAGCGCGGCGATAGCGTACAGATCTTCGCGTAATACCACTGGAATCTGCGTAATAAGCACGTCGCGCGTCATGCCGCCGCCGATCCCGGTCAGCATTCCGAGCAGCGCCGCCATTACTGGGTCAAGACGATAGGCGAAAGCCTTTTGCGTGCCAGTGACCGCGAAGAGCGCCAAACCGGCCGCATCGAACACCAGCACGGGACTGCGGAGGCGCTCGATCAAGGAGTACCAGAAAAAAATCATCAGGCCGGCGAGCACGGATACCGCCAGATAGCGCCAGTCGGTAATCGCGACCGGCGGGACCGCGCCGATTAGCACATCGCGGGCGATTCCGCCTGCGTTACCGACGGTGAACGACAGCACCAGCACGCCAAACAGATCGAGTCTTTTCTGAACTCCCGCAGTCGCGCCGCTGATCGCGAACACGAATGTGCCGACCAGGTTCAGCACGAGCAGAAGCGCGTTCATCGGGCTTTCCGGCCTCCGCTGCGGCGCACCAGACCCAGGCGGGTAAATCGAATAGACAGAAGCGCGCCTATTTCGACAGCCAGGCCAGTGCTGCAATAGTCATGGCCGCCACCCCCGTTTTCAATGTGGGCTCGATTACAGGTGCGAAGCGCGGACTGTGGTTCGTCGGAATATCGCCAAGGCGGCCCGCTTTCTGGGCCTTTGCGTAAGTGTCGGGGTCTGCGCCACCGATAAACCAAAACACCGACGGCACGCCCCACTCTGTTCCGAAGCATCCGAAGTCCTCGCTGGCCGTGGTTGGCTGCGTTTCGTAAACGTGGTCCGCGGGAAAGCGCTGGCGAAACGCATTGACTACCCGCCTGGTCGCCTCCGGATCATTCGTCACGAGGGAATATCGGTCCAACGGCGTTATCTCCGGAGATTTGATAGCGCCAGAGGCCGCCGCTTCGGCTTTTACGATTCGTTCAATCGCGGCAAGCACGCGTTGGCGGACACCCTCGTCGAATGTGCGCACGTTCAATTTGATGATCGCCTCGTCAGGGATGACGTTCTCTTTCGTGCCGGCCTGGAGTGAACCAACCGTGACTACGGCCGCGTCGGTCGCCGCGAGCTCGCGCGAAACCACCGTTTGAAGGCGCATAACGGTGGCCGCCGCCATCACGACCGGGTCGATGCTAGCCTGAGGCATCGAGCCGTGCGCGCCACGCCCGAACATGCGGATTTGCAGGCTGTCGGCGGCGGACGTGATTGCCCCGGCGCGAGTATAAATAAGGCCAGCCGGTTCGGCCATAACGTGCTGACCCAACACCACGTCCGGTTTGGGGAACCGGGCGAACAGTCCGTCATCGATCATCGCCTGAGCGCCCTGCGCCGTTTCCTCCCCGGGCTGAAAGACCGCCATCAACGTTCCCTTCCATGCCTTGCGGTTTTGCGCCAGCAAGATGGTCGCGCCCACCAGCCAGGTAACATGCATGTCATGACCGCATGCGTGGGCCACCGGCACGGTCTTGCCATCGCGGTCGGCGGCCGTCTGGATGCTGGCGTAGGGGAGGCCGGTAGCTTCTTTGATCGGCAGTGCATCCATGTCCGCGCGCAGCATGACTGTTGGCCCGTCGCCGTTGCGCAGCAGGCCGACGACTCCGGTCTTGCCGATTCCCGTGGTTACGTCATAACCGCTGGCGCGCAGCTTATCCGCCGCCAGGCCGGCGGTTCGCGCCTCCTGCATCGAGAGTTCAGGATGGGCATGCAAATCGGTGTAGAACTTTTGTAACTGCGGGAGAAGATGGTCGATGGTCGGCAGCGCGAGATCCTCAGATGCGTCAGTCCTTTGCGTGTTCATACATCAAGGCCTCCCTTTGGACTTATCTTCGCCGCGACAAAACGGATATGGGGCTTGGGGAATCGCCGCTGATCGGTTCGCCATCCAGCGTGACCTGGCCGTGATCGGGCCGCAGGCGCCAGATAAAGATGTTTATAAGGTTGCTCTTGCCCGCGCCGTTTTCACCGATAAGCGCGTGAAATCTCGCCTGGCCAGGCGCATTAGGAGAGCCAGCGCGGCCGCCTGTCTCCGCGCCGGATCTTCAGAGCGTGATTCCGAGTTCTTTCCTCAATGCTTCGCGGCCACAGCCGGTCAGGGCGAACCGCAGGGTTTTGGCCGCGTCATTTTGCCACGACGTCAGCGCGGGTGCCGGAGGTGCCAGCACCGATATCGATTCGAGCACTATTCCGACCTGTTCATTCGCCAGTCGATAGTAGCGATGACGGCCCTGCGCTTGCACCGCGATCAACCCAGCTTCAAGCAGGCGCGCCAGATGAGCGCTACCGGTCTGTGCGGAGACGCGCGCGAGGCGCGCCAACTCGCCAGCCGGATAGGCCTTTCCGTCGGCGAGCGCAAACAGGATCGCGAGGCGCGACTTGTCGGCGATGAGTGCCCCAATAACGGAAATGTCTGGATCGTGCGCCAAGCTTCCATGCATATCGAAATGTGGCCGTGGTAGCAAACATCCATTCTATAAGGAGATTGATCCCAATGAAGGCGATCGAAAGTGAAGTGGAATGAGGTTAAATGGACGCCGGCCAGCGCCGGGCTCGGTGCGGGTGCGCTGTACGAGGGCCGAGAGTTGGTAAATCGCGCGGTGCTGAGCGACCGGCGCGCCGACGGCGGCGGGATAGCGTACCTTCTCAGGATAATGCCACCGGCAGGCAAACTCGTCCGCGCGATTGCGGTAGCGCGCTCGGACGAAAACGTGTATCTGCTCGAAGGCGGCTACTGTACAAAGCGGGCGACCCGATTCATTTTCCCCGACTATATGCTCAACCCCTGAAGGGCATCCGCACGGCTTCTTCGCCGCAGTGGTGACCGCGGTTCTGGTAATCCGCCGCGGCGAGCCCGACGAAATCCGGGATTTGGCGCCATTGATCCGGTCCAGCCGGAGAATGCGCGCGGAAAGCCGTAACCTCGAGTGCGAATGCGCTCAGTTAACCGCGGCGGGGCGGCCCAATCCGGCTCTCCACGCGTTTTGAATCGGGCTCAAGCCGCGGCTTTTGCGTTCTACAATCGCCACGCGTTGGCGCGGGCGGGCGCATAAGTCCTGCGGGGGCGAGCGCAAGTGTGCCTGAAGCGTTGGCTCATCGCGAGGACCGCCAGCACGGGTCAGGAATGACCGCGCGCCTCGCTGTAGTGGTCACGCACGTAGTCCATCGCCTCCTCCCGCGTATGGAGCGCGCCGTCCAGATGAAGGTCTTCGACTTCGGTCAGAATGGTCTTGAACGCCGGTCCGGGTAAGAGCCCGAGCGCTTTCAGATCATCGCCGGTGAGCAGCCGCGGCGGACGGATTTCCGCCTGGCCCAACGACGCTCGCGCCTGGCGGCAGAAATGATAAAAGCCCAGATAAGAGCTCGAGGCCAAGGCGTCGAAACGTGACAACTCGAGTAATTCATCGAAGCCGTCCTCCGCCAACATCCGTTTGAGCGTGGCGCGACGCATGCGCGGCGCCATGCACAGGCGCAAATGGTTGCGCACCAGATAGGCGACCCGTTCCTGCACCAAGCGTGAACGGCGCAACCGCTGCATAATTTCGGCGCCGATCGCGGCCCCCTGCTCCGTATGACCGTAAAAGGTGGTTTTGCCGTTGACCATCCGGCGGCATTGCGGCTTGGCGATGTCGTGCAGGAGCACGCCAAAGGATAGCGTCTCGGTGCATCCGCGCGGCAGCATCGACAGCGCCAGCCGGGTATGGCGGTAGACGTCGCCTTCGGGATGGAAATTATCGGGCTGTGCGCATCCGCGCAGCGCCAGAACTTCAGATATCACGGCCTTTGCCAGGCCGCTTTCCACCAGCAGGTCAAGGCCGCGCGCGGCGCCGCCTTCGGTCATGATCAACACCATCTCGTCGCCGACTCGCTCGGCCGCGATCAAGGAAATCGCCGCCGAATTTTGGCAAATCGCCCGCCAGGTGGCGGTTTCGAGCGAAAAATCGAGCCGCGCCGCGAACCGCACCGCGCGCAGCATCCGCAGATGATCCTCCTCGAAACGCTGGTTGGCGTCGCCAATGGCGCGAATCAGGCCGGTGCGCAGATCGCGCATCCCGCCGACCAGGTCGATCACGCGCCCGCTTTGGGGGTCGAAATACATCCCCCCAATGGTGAAGTCACGCCGCCGCACGTCTTCCTCAATGGCGCCGAAACGAACCGCCGAGGGGCGGCGGCCGTCGAGATAAGCCGCGTCAGCGCGAAAAGTGGCGACCTCGAAACGCTCGCCCGCGAGGATCACAACGATCACGCCGAAGCGCGCACCCACGGCGACGGTGTGATCGAATAATCGTTGCACTACTTCAGGCCGCGCGTTGGTCGCGATATCGTAATCCTTGGCGGGTATTCCCAGAATACGATCGCGCACGCATCCGCCGGCCAAATAGGCCACGAATCCCGCCGCATTCAGTTTGCGCGTAATCGCCAACGCGCGCGCTTCCTTATCGTTACTCATGGCCACAGAAACCAATCTAGCCGCATACCCATCCGGGTTGCCACAGCTTGCCAGCGGAGCCTCTTGGCGAAGCGAGCACGCCAGTGGAGCGAAGCGAAACGAGCAGGCAAGTCTGCGCGAGCTGCGTTAAGATGGACGAGCACGCGGGTCCCATTTTAGACCGCTCGCGGATCCTGCCTGCCACGTGGAGCCGCGCCCAGAATACCAGCCTGCGGCGTGCGCAGCTTGATTGAATTATTCCAGAGGCGGCACACCAGCGAATTAGCATCCAGTGGGCGCCGGCTCGGCGACGCGATGGCTCGCTTCGCGCGCCGGCGTCTCGCGCCTAATCTTGGCGGAAACCAGCGCCTGCCCGAACATCATTTGACGCCATCGCCGCGAAATGCTAACGATTTTGGTCCAGAAACTCGCCGATGCGGGGAGGTAAAATGGCGCTTAATCGTCTCAGCTTCTGGAACTTGGCAGCCGTTTTAGTGTTGGGCGGCGCCGTGGTCTGTTTCACTGCAAGTCCGGGATTGGCGGCTCACATGGGGCCGAGTGGCCGCGTCGTATCCGGAAAACTGTATTTCCGCCAGTATTGCGCGCAATGCCATGGGATGAATGCCACTGGTGACGGTCCGGTCGCGGCGGCGCTCAAGAAGAAGCCGGCCAATCTGACCATGCTGTCGAAGAACAATGGTGGCGTATTTCCCGAAACGAAGGTGCGTGACTTTATCAACGGCACTAAAACCGCCGCCGCCCATGGCAGCCGTGAGATGCCAATCTGGGGTTACGCCTTCATGTGGCGTCAGGGCGCGCATGCCGGCTCGGGAGCCCCGCCACTGACTAAGCAGCAGGTCGATGCGAAGATCGATCTTCTTGTCAACTACATCAAGGGCATTCAGGTTAAATAACCGGCGCTGAGGATCTTGCGCATTCGCCGGTCTGAGACCGTCAAGCCGGGGAGACAATTGTTTCTAAAGGGGCGCCGTTTCATCCGAAGCGGCGTCCCTTTATACGTTTGCGCATACCCATCCATGTCGCGATGTCGGGACGCGTTTTACCTGAGACTGCGTTCAATCGCCGCGAGAACTTCACATATGGAAAGTGACTCCAGAGGGTCTCGCCGTAATACTTCAACTTTGCCCAACGGGCACCATCGCCGCGGGTCGGTCGGGCCAAACAGCACGACACCCGGCGCGCCGGCGGCGGCAGCCAGATGTGAAATGCCGGAGTCGTTGCCGATAAAGCCGCGAGACAGACTGGCTAGCGCGGCGGCTTCACCCAGTTCGCGGCCGGTAAGCGTAACGATGCCGCTATCGATGAATTTTTCCGCTTGCTGCTTCTCGGCCGGCCCCAGCAAAAATACCGGCATGACTCTCACCGCGAGTCGTCGCGCGAGCAAGATGGAATTTTCCGCCGGCCAGTTCTTTCGCGGACTGCCGCTACCCGGTGCCAGCAACAAAAAATTCCGAGGTTTGAGCGCGAACCCCTCAAGCGTGCGATGCGCCATTTCGAAATCAGTGGGCCTCAGATGGAGATTGGCGCTCAGCGGCAATTGAGGAACCTCACCGAGCGCTCGAAGGTAACATTCCGCAATATGGCCGCTGTCGGCGGGACGAAACGGATGAAAGCTGACCGGGCGCTGTGCCGCGCGCATCAAGGCGGCCCTGTAGGCGTCATCGGAGGATGCAAAAAAGGAATAAATTTGAGCAAAAGCACCAAAAAACCCGCGAGCGCCCGATACGGCCGCCGAGGTTGAAAACAGTGCGGCGACCTCACGCCGATCGATCGAATGGCCTCGGGTGACGCCCAGCCGGCTAACGGCGAACCGCGCCAACTCCTCGCGTGCCATCAACTCGAGCGCGGCGCCGTGATGACGGCGTGAGAGCATGGTCAAAGCCGGGGCAAAGCAGAGCAGATCGCCCAAGGCGCCGGGAAAAATCACCAGGACACGTTCGTAAAGCCCGCGTGCGCGCATCAAACTCTTAACGGAGCTCGCGGACTCGCCTGCTCGCTCCGCCGCAGACGGCTCCGCTAGCGCAGCCGCGACTCTAGCGCAAACCGCATCGCCCCGCTCACGCCGGACGGAACCGCGCAACTGTCGCAAAGTAGGCGCCGATACGGCTAAAATCAATTCATGCCGATAAGCGTGGCGCATTCGCCGCTCGAACTCATTGGTCATACGCCGGTGGTGCGGCTCAACCGCATGTGCTCCAAGGGGGAGGCCGAGGTTTGGGCCAAGCTCGAAAATTATAACCCCGGCGGCAGCGTCAAGGATCGCATCTGCCTCTCGATGGTCGAGCAGGCCGAACGTGAGGGCCGCGTCAAACCCGGCGACACGATCGTTGAACCGACTTCCGGCAATACCGGGATCGGGCTGGCCTTGGTATGCGCGGTTAAGGGCTACAACCTTATTCTTACGATGCCCGACACGATGAGCGAAGAGCGGCGCTCGCTGCTAGCCGCGTACGGCGCCAAGCTGATGCTCACGCCGGATACCCGCGGCATGCATGGCGCAATCGCCAAGGCCGAGGAGTTGGTGCGTGACAACCCAAGCTACTATATGCCGCAGCAATTCAGTAATCCGGCCAACCCGGAGGTGCATTACCAGGCGACCGGACCCGAGCTCTTGGAACAGTTTGAGCGGATCGACGCTTTTGTCGCCGGAGTGGGAACTGGCGGTACCATCACCGGGACCGGCCGCTATTTGCGCGAACATCTGAAGCGAACTCCGTTGATAGTCGCGGTCGAGCCCAAGAATTCGCCGGTACTGTCGGGAGGCGAACCCGGGTTTCACAAAATTCAGGGAATCGGCGCCGGCTTCATTCCCGAAAATCTCGACACCAACGTTTACGACGAGGTTATTGCGATCAGTGACGAGGATGCGACCTTGTATTCGCGCCGGCTGGCGCGCGAAGAGGGGTTGCTCGTGGGGATTTCGTCGGGGGCGAATTGCTGCGCCGCTTTGCAAATCGCCCGGCGCCTCGGACGTGGCAAAATCGTGGTGGTGGTATTCTGCGATACCGGCGAACGCTATCTCACCACCGATCTGTTTCAGGCCGAAGGTATCTGATGAGGCTTGAACCGGGTCGCGGTTGCGTGCCGCAGGTGATGCCT
Organism: Binataceae bacterium (SeqCode); assembly: GCA_050736615.1. GTDB lineage: Bacteria > Desulfobacterota > Binatia > Binatales > Binataceae > JBOHWJ01. The sequence goes on from JBOHWL010000062.1 coordinate 19,917, forward strand.
GGCGGACGCGGGCGGCAGCCGGGATCTTTCGATACTAATTGGCGGACGTGCCGCGAGGGGCTAGGTAGCAAGACTAAGATGAGTTCATTGGAAAGCAAACTCACGCGCTTGCGTGCGATTTTTAGCCCGATGAGTGCCGTAATCGTCGCGTTTTCGGGTGGCGTCGATTCGACCTTCGTGCTCGCCGTGGCGCGGGAAACGCTGGGCGAGCGTGTGCTCGCCTTGACCACCACGTCGCCGACGATGCCGGATGAGGACCGGCGCTCCGCGATTACGATGGCGGCGCGGCTCGGCGCGCGCCATCTGATAATCGAATCCAATGAGTTGGAGATTCCCGGCTACGCCAACAATCCCGTCAACCGCTGTTATCTGTGCAAACACAACCTGTTCACCGTATGCGAGGCGCAGGCGGCTGAACTCGGGATCGAAGAAATCGTCGACGGGCTCAATCTTGACGATCTCAATGACTATCGCCCCGGTATCAAAGCGGCTTCCGAAAAACGCGTGCGCCATCCACTGGTCGAGGCGGAACTGACCAAGGCGGAAATTCGTGAATTGTCACGCGCGCTTGAACTGCCGACCTGGGATCGTCCCGCCTCGCCATGCTTGTCGTCGCGTTTCCCTTATGGCACGCGTATCACGGCTGAAGGTTTGCGCCAGGTCGAAGCCGGCGAGGATGTGCTGCATGGGCTCGGCTTTAGAATCGCGCGCGTACGTTACCATGGCGACATCGCGCGACTCGAAGTCGCGGCGGAGGAAATCGGCCGTCTGTTGGAAGCTGGAACACGCGAAAAAATCGATTATGAATTGAAGCGGCTGGGCTTTCGCTTCATCACCGTCGATTTGAAGGGCTTTCGTTCCGGCTCGCTCAACGAAGGCTTGGTGAACGATGCACTAAAACGCTGATTAGTCCGGCGTCCGGCTGACGAATGCCCGCGCCAATTCCAGGTCGGCGTGGCTGGTGACTTTGAGATTCAGTACGCGACTTTCGACCACCTCGACGCGTGCAATGTGCTCGACCAGGTCGGCGTCGTCGGTGGCGGCGATATTTTCGCGCAAAGCGCGCTGATGAGCCGCAATCAGCAAGTCGCGCCGGAACGCCTGCGGCGTCTGCGCCTGCCATAAGCCGGCGCGCGGAATCGTCGCCACGATGGTCGTGGCGCTGCGCTCGCTCCATGTTTCATCCGCTGCGTTCCCGCGGATGCGTTTGAGCGTGTCCGCCAGAGGAATCGCCGCAATCGCGCCACCGGCGACGGCCGCCCGCTCCAGGCATCGGATGAATAACTCGGCCGTCGCGAAGGGACGCGCCGCGTCATGCACCACGACCATTTCGCTTTCGGCGCTGGTCAGCGTCAGCGCCAGCCGCACCGAATCCTGACGCTCGGCTCCGCCTGGCGTGATTTTCACTGGAATTTCCAGGTGCGCCGCCACCGCCTCGGCGCGCGCCATGCGTTCCATTCCGTGCGGTACGGCTATCACCGTCTCATCAATGCCGGCCACCGCCGCAATTGTGCGCAGTGAATACCACAGCAGCGCATGCCCGCCGAGTTCAACGAATGCTTTAGGAATTTCCATGCCGAGGCGGCGGCCGACGCCTGCCGCCACCACGATGGCCGACGCTTTCATCGCGCCGTTACTCCGCAGTCGAGCATCGGCATGCTAACTGAATTTTGTCATCGATTCGAGGCGGACAGACGCCGATGGTGACTCGCTTGGGATGCGCGGGATGCGCAAATTGCGGCGGGAGTAACGAGTCTCCGGAAAATGCCAGCGTCATGTTCGATAGACGCCAATGAGGTTTAAAACGACCTTCGCGCAGCTTGAATTGAGCCTGAAGAATCCAGTGCTGTTTGCGTTCCGCCACAATCAGAGTGATTCGGAAATCAGCCCGTCACCGACGTGCCGATTTGATTCCAAGACCTCACGCCGGAACAATCAATCAGTTGGCGAAAATGGTCTTGATCTCCTCCATGATTTGTTCTTCGGGATGCGCCTTGGCGATGGAAAGCTCCTTAACCAGCAAGCTGCGGGCGGTATCGAGCATCTTGCGCTCACCGAACGACAACTCCTTATCGCCCTTCAACACCAGCAAATCACGCAGCACCTTGGCGATTTCAAGGGGCGAACCAGTCTTGATCTTTTCGGTGTATTCACGGTAGCGGCGATTCCAGGTCTGAGAGTCGGCTTCGACTTTTCTTTGACGCAGAATGCGGTAGATTTTGGTAACCACGTCTTTGCCAATCACGCGCCGGAGACCCACCGCCTCGACATTCTCAATTGGAATCATGATGGTCATTTTCTCGGTGCCGAGAATCCTGAGCATATAGAAACGGCGCTCAGTGCCGGAAATGACGCGGCTCTGGATATCTTCGATGACGGCGACGCCATGCGCCGGATAAACGACCTTCTCACCCTTTTTGAACGGCAGATTCATCTTCTGATTGACATGGTTCCAAGGCGCCCGATTTCGGAGCTGGAGCACCGACAGCGGCATTGTCGGCTTCCGATTGGCCTCGACCTTGGAACCATTATTGCACAACTTAGGCGGATTTGTCACCCCAGTGGCGTTCCGAAAGCAACAAACCACGTTTGCGGATGGACATTCTACTTAGTTCAGTTTTAATTCCATCACGATGGCATCCTCGCCCACACCGTAATAATTACGTCTCAAACGTTGTTCTTCAAATTTGAATCTACGATAAAGACTGCGCGCGGCCAAATTGGATCGCCTTACCTCTAAAGTAATTATTTGAATTCTATTTGCCTTGGCTTCGGCTATCGCATCCGCCATCATGATTGCGCCGACACCGAGACGGCGTCTTTGCGGATGTACCGCGACATTGAGTATGTGGCATTCGTCCGCGACTATCCAACGGCATAAATAGCCCGCGATCAGCTCGTGCTCGCCATTTGGATCGATGGCGATTATGGTGCGCGAAAACGGCAGGGCTAATTCATGCGCGAAGGAGTCACGACTCCACGGATGTGCGAAGGCGCGCCGTTCGATTTCCATGATTCGCGGCAAGTCACGCGTGGTCGCGGTTCGAAGCGTCACGCCCATCGGGAAATTCTGGCGAGGATTGGCCATTTCAGCAAACTGGCAATCAATAACCGCCGACGTTGACGCAAGGATAACCGAATTATTGACGGAGCGGGTTAAATCCCGGTGGTACTCACAGGATCTTCCAATTTGAATACGACCAGTTTCAACACTTTGTCGCGCATTCGATGCTTGAACCCCATTACCGGCCGTTCGAACTGGATTCGGGTGAGAAATTCCGATGGAAACGACGCCGAGATATAAGAAAGTCGCCGGTAACGCTCGCCGCGCACTCCGCCGCGGATTGACAACGCATCGCGCTCGAGCGTGAGCGAATATTCGTAGTCCGGCATCTCATCCCCAAGCTGCCAAATCCGCTTGAGTGAGGAGTTGGGCAGCTTGCGCGGAAATTCGAGCCGCACCAGGTACGCGTTCAGTTCTTCACTGACGGTATAAACTGTTCCATAACGCCGATCGCGCTCGATCTTCTCATCGTGCAAGTTGCCGCGGAAGCCGTCAAAAGCCACGTGACGATCGTCTGAACGCGGTTTCTGGCGCATCAAGCGCCGCGCGGCGGAACCGAGCCGACCGCTCCGGGCGTCACCTCCCGACGGAAATTCGCGCCAAAATGAACCGTGCCGCCGGGGCCTCATTTGAACCCGTTCCAGCACCGATGAGAAGTCCTCGTCCAACTCGCCCGCGAAACGCTTCTCAGCCAAATCCTGGATGTCGGCGTGATCAATTCCGGCAGCCATTGAGCAAGGGATGGAAGGTTTTGCGCGAAATGGCGTTGGTGGGGGTGCGGCCGACGATTTGGGGACGGGTTTTGCCTCCACCAGCGGCTTGGAGGGCGCGGAAACATTTGCGGCTGCCGCCGTGGGCGCCGCTTCACGCTCAGCACACACCGGTGGTACTGCCGGCTCACGTTCTCCGTTGGCAACGCTGGGCGCGTCGTCCCGCAGCGATTCGTCTGGCGCCGCAACCCCGTCAGCCTTGTCAGTCATACTATCGCACGCGGATGATCAACACGTGACGATAATCGCGGCAGGTTTCTTCTGTCAAACATGGATCGACCGCTTAGCACTCGGATGGCCGAGGATTCGACCAGCGATCAAGCTTGCCTTGAGCAAGCTGATTTGCAACTATTGCGCAGTTTGAACTGCGGAATGACGTTTTGTCCGCTTGGGAATTTAGAGGGGAATAGCGGGTTCATCGGATTCACGAGGAGGATGTCGGATGAAGAAGTTGGCGTATTTGCTTGGGCTTCTGGCCACGGTGGCGATTGTTTCGGCGTGCGGACCCAACATGAGCGTGGTCAATCAATCGACGCAAAAGGCCGAATCAGATGCCAGCAGGGCGCAGGCCGCCGCGCAGAGTGCGCAGCAGGCATCTCAGCAGGCTCAGTCGGCGGCCAATCAAGCGAGCCAGCAGGTCGCTTCCGCTGAGGATTCCGTCAATCGGGCCAACGACGCGGTCAGACGGCTTGAGGCGGCGTTTTCGACTTCGGTCATGAAATAGGCCCAGTCGTTCATTAAGCGCGCGGCGGAGCCGGAGTCTATTCCGTCCCGCCGCGTCGTTTTCGTCAAAGACCGCGCGGTCCGCGGCACCTCGGCGCAAGCATCATCCGCTTCTCTGCAGGGCGCGAATATGGTTTGCCTCACACGGACCTTCATTCACGTTTTTTAGTCCGAAGTTCGTACCGCCTATATTTCCTCACTTACTTTGCGGCTTGACGGTGGGCACGCCCATCGGATGAGGTGCGGTTTTCGCCGCGTTCTGCAACTCGTCACGCACATGCTCACGCGCGGCATCATCGCGCTCGATGCGATTTTCGAGATTACGAAACTGCTTCAGCGTCATACCCTGCTGTGCGGCAGCCTGTTGAGCCGTGAGGCTGCGGTTACGGTGCATCGCTTTGTAAACCGCAATGTATTTTTCAACCTGGGCGGGTGGCACCTCGGAATCATCGCCGCCGTTGTCATCCTGTGCGAATCGTAGGAATGCGTCGCGGCTGTTCTGATTGGCAAGCAGCGGCGCTGATTGCGCGACCGCCGCATGAAGGCGGGCCGGCCAGCACGTGACCACAAGTGCGCCGGCGGCCAGCCCCGCCATCACCGCCATCGGCATCCCCATCTTTCCGTGCCACCGATTGCTCGTATTCACAAATTTAATCCCTCCGGCATTCAATCCTGCCATCTGAAGCCACTAACGGGAAGTGCGCACCCCCTATTGCAAAGTCGTCGCTGATGCTTAAGTTTCAAGGCGGTCCGTCCGGCGGCGCGGCAGTGTATCGTGTGTCGCGGGAGGCGGATCGAAACAAATGCGACGGAGAAAAGCATCCCATGCCAGCCAAAGTGGTTGAACTTCATGAACGCTCAAGAAGAGGAATAATCAAAGGTGCGACGCTGGTCGCCGAAGCGGCGCGCGTTACGCTCGGGCCCAAGGGCCGCAATGTCATGATTCAAAAGAGTTTCGGCGCTCCCCTGGTGACCAAGGACGGGGTCACCGTCGTCAAGGAGATCGAACTCGAAGATAAATTTGAAAATATCGGCGCACGGCTGATTCGCGAGGTGGCGCAGAAGACCTCCGACGTGGCTGGCGACGGCACCACTACGGCAACCGTGCTGGCGCGTGCGATCGTGCGGGAAGGCGTCCGGCTGCTTGCGGCCGGTCTGCCTCCGATGGAATTGAAGCGCGGCATTGACGAGGCGGTCAAAGCCGCCGTGGCCGAAATCAAATCGATGTCGCGCGAAGTCAGCGATCACACGAGGATGGAGCAGGTGGCCACGATTGCTTCCAACGGCGATCGTGAAATCGGCAAAATCATCGCCGAGGGACTGCAAAAAGTCGGCAAGGATGGCGTGATCACGGTCGAGGAAGCACGCGGCATCGACACCACCCTGGAGCTGGTCGAGGGGATGCGCTTTGACCGCGGTTATCTCTCTCCCTACTTCATCACCAACCCCGAACGGATGGTGGTCGAACTGGAGGAGCCGCTCATCCTGTTTCACGAAAAGAAGCTTTCTAATTTGCGCGAGATGCTGCCGCTGCTCGAAAAGATCGCGCAGTCAGGCCATTCGCTACTGATTATTGCGGAGGACGTGGACGGCGAAGCATTGGCCGCGCTGGTGGTCAACAAGTTGCGTGGCACGCTCAAAATCGCGGCGGTGAAAGCACCCGGTTTCGGTGATCGGCGCAAGGAAAACCTTCAGGACATGGCAATCCTGACCGGCGGTTCATTGATCGCGGAAGAACTCGGTTCCAAACTTGAAAACGTTCAGGTGAATCAACTCGGGCGATGCCGGCGCGTCATCATTGATAAAGATAACACCACGATTGTCGGCGGCGCCGGGGAGAAAGCGGATATCGCTGGCCGGGTGCAGCAGCTCCGCACGCAAATTGCCGAGACGACTTCGGATTATGATCGCGAGAAGCTTGAGGAACGGCTGGCCAAGCTCGCCGGCGGAGTGGCGGTTATCAAAGTGGGCGCGGCGACGGAAGTAGAGCTCAAGGAAAAAAAGGCCCGGGTCGACGACGCCGTGCATGCGCTGCGGGCGGCGGCGGAGGAGGGCGTGGTGGTAGGCGGCGGCGTCGCTCTGGCGCGATGCGTCAAAACTGTCGAAGCATTGCAGCTAAATGAGGAACAAAAAGTTGGCGCCAATATAATCGCGCGCGCGCTGGGTGAGCCGCTGCGCCAGATCGCGGCCAATGCCGGACATGAATCCGCCGTTGTATTCGCCAAAGTCATCGAGAGCACAGGCGATTTCGGCTTCAACGCCGCCACGGAAAAGTACGAGGATTTGTTCAAAGCGGGTGTAATCGACCCGGCCAAGGTCGTGCGCTCCGCACTTGAGAATGCGGCTAGCGTCGCCGCGATGCTGATCACGACCGAGGCCGCCGTCGCCGAAAAGCCCAAAAAACGCTTGCCGGGTCCAGCGATGCCGCCAGGGGCCGGCATGGGTGATATGGGCATGGGTGGCATGGGTATGGGCGGTATGGGTGGAATGGGTGGAATGGGTGGAATGGGTGGAATGGGAGGCATGGGAGGCATGGGAGGCATGGGGGGCATGGACGACGATATGGGTGGGGATGACTTCTAAGTCGCAATTTCGCCGAGTCACAAGGCTGATCGCACATTTTGATTGCTTATGAAGCCACGCGAGCTAATAACGCATGGTTCCATTGCGATAGAATCTCTCATTCTGTATGCTTCCTTGCTACGCGCGGGTTACAACGGAAAACCGGGTCGAACTGCGGCAAAATAGTGGTGCTGCCGCGCTGATGCCCACGAATTGAGAGGGTTAAGAGGAGGAAAAGGATGGAAGGGTTAATCGGAAGGTCTTCTAAGCTGCTGTTGCTGGCGGGGGCTGTACTGGCCCTTTCGTTCGCCGTTGGGTGTTCTGCGCAGCCCGACGCCGCTCAGCGGGCGACAAACGCCGCTCAGCAGGCCGACCAGTCAGCCTCACGCGCTGAAGCCGCCAGTCAGACAGCGCAGCAGGCGTCCCAGTCGGCTCAGGCTTCGGCGGCCAAAGTCGAGCAAGCGGCATCCGACGCCAAAGCGGCGGCGGATCGCGCTGAAGCAATCGCCGCGAAGACCAATATGGGCCACCGCCACCGTCATTATCATCACCATCGTCACGTGGTGCATCATCACCACCACCATCATGTGACTCATACGGCCGCTCCGGCCGGTGGCGCTGGCGCGCCGTCGGGTGCCGCTGCGCCGTCGGGTGCTGGTGCGGGCGCGCCTCCGGCCGGTGGCATGGCTCCGGCTCCGGCTGCGACCTGATACTCGGCCGAGTCAAGCGAACGAACCAAAGAGGGCATCCACTGGCGAGGGTGCCCTCTTTATTTTGACGCGAGGTGCGATTGCGTACGCGATCGCTTGAATCGAAAGCGCCGCGTAGCCTGATAGCGCGCGTGAATTATCACACCGCGCGCGGTTTGTCTCTGATAGCATCCACTATACAGAAAAAACCGAAGCGTCCACGGCCAAGCGCGGCGAGTTGATGCGGCTGATGGGGTCCGATGTAAACCAAATCGAATGGCTTGATGCGGTATTCAGTGCGCGCCACGCTGACGCGGCCACGACCGCGCACGCCGATGACTACATGACAATGACGATGGCGCTCGAGGCTGGTGAAGCCGCCTGGTGCGAGCTCGAAATAGCGCAGATGAAATTTCACCGGCTCATTTCCGTGCCCAATCAAAACCTGGCGTGACGCGCCGCAAAACTCTCCGCCCTCATGTGTCGCCAATTTGTAGGGTTCGAGCGTGATTGCCTCCCACCGGAAATTGCGCATAAAGCGCCGCAGCGTGGGTGGCTGGCGCACCGTTTTCGCCGCGGCTCGCGCTCGGTTCAATTCGGACCGCGCGGGTAATCCGCGCTTTGACTTCAATCGGCCGTTGGCCGCTCGGCTTTGCGCCGCTTTACCAGGCTTTGTGCGGCCGGCCACTTAAAATGTGACGACAACTTTGAGAGCTTCAGGCCGCTGCGCCTGCGCATACGCGGCGCCGATTTCAGCCAGCGGGAAGCGATGGGTAACGAGTTGGCGGGCGCTGATGATGCCGGCGTCCACCAGTCGAAGCGCTTCACGCGTATCTTCCGGGCCGCACGAATAACTCGGGATAAGACGTGTTTCATTGAAGTAGAGATCATGCGGATTGAGTACGACCTCTTCCTCAGGCGGCGTAGCGGTGAATTGCACCACGGTGGCTCCCTTGCCCGCCGCCGCAATGCCGGCTTTGAGCGCGGCGCCGGTGCCGGGACCGACAATGACCACGTCGGCCATCGCGCCGTGGGTAATTTCCCGCACTTGGCTGGCGAGATCGTCACCCGCAACTGCCAGGCCGAAGTCGGCGCCCAGCTCGAGCGCGCGATCGGCGCGCCGCTTGAGCAAGTCGGCGCCGATTATCGTCGAGGCGCCCAGATATCGCGCCATTACGACGTGCATCATGCCCATAATGCCCAGGCCGATCACGAGGATCGATTCGCCCGCTGTAAGACCCGAACGTCGGAGCGACTTGACCACACAGGCGGCGGGTTCGATTAGCACCCCGTCGACATCGGCCATGGCGTCGGGCAGTTTAAGCGTATCGCGCTGATTGGCGGCGTCCACCAGGAAATATTCCGCCATCCCGCCCGGTGTAATTTTAGTCGCGCGCCAGGTGGCGCATTGTACGTAATGCCCGCGCCGACATGAAGCACATTCGAAGCATGGGGCATGGTGATGAACGAAGACGCGTTCACCCGGAGCAAACCCACGCACGGCTTCGCCGATCGCTTCGATTACGCCGACCGGTTCGTGGCCCAGTACCAGCGGTGCCTTGC
>JBOHWL010000063.1:0-4051 GCA_050736615.1 Binataceae bacterium (SeqCode)
GTTCAGTGGTGCCCATCGAAGTAAGCGTCGTCTGGCACCCCCCAGACTGTCCGAGAACTTTCCGAGAACGGCCGTAAAAAATCATGGTTTTGTAACAATTGCCCAGCTGGATTCATGCCGGAATTACTAGGATTTTTCAGGTCTGACATCGATGTCGAGCGGTCTGCAAAACCTCCATTCAGCGGTTCGAATCCGCTCGCCGCCTCCATATTTCGCCGTACGGAGAGAGTGAGTCTAACGATTTGACCTGAATATCGGCGATTGGCCGCCACAGTGCCAGTGGCTGTTTTGGTGGTTGTTAGGCCGCCCAATTGCCGCGTATGAGCGAGCGCGGGATCGCCCGGTTCACGATGCAGGCGTGCGAGCGCGGTACGCGTTGAGCGGCGGGCGGCGACGTGAAGGGCGGCGCGATCGCCGTCTTGTGCCACAGGGGCTGCTCTACCTGGCCGCCGAACCTGACATCGTGCGCGTGGTTCATCCGGGTGAGCGTCCGGGGCTCAAGCCAAAGGCGGCGCGGCGCGATCCGGGACGGGCGAAGGATTTAGCAGCGCCAACCGTGCCCCGCGGTCGGCCGCGAATTCCGGCGCCATCGAGCATTGGGAAATCAAGCACGCGGGCGTGGCGGGCGATCCGAGCGGACGCCACCTGCGGTCGCACATGCGGCGCGCGCATTCGCATCTATACTGGACCGGCCAAGGGCGCGAGGTTCAGCGCGTGCGCTTTCTGCTGCCCGTCGCGGTACGCGGCGGCAAGCTGGTGGAAGACCGCAAGCGCGGCCCATAACCAACGTGAGATGCGGCAAGGAGAGACGATGTTTCCACGCGAAATATGGTTCAATCCGCTGTGGTGTCTTTATGACGCGACTGATCGGCGCGTGCTGCTCAAGCGTCCGTTCCGCACGGGCATCATGGTTCCATGTCCGCACTGCGGCAATCCGCTGCGCTTCGATAACTACAAGGCGGCGTGTTGCGAGCGCCATTTCAGTACGGGTTTTGGCGAGGTGCGGCAGTTAGAAGCGGCCGGCAGTCACAATCGGATGAGCGGGCGCGGCTGGGACAGTCTGCGGGTGTACAAGCCAGAGCGCGCAAGTGAGTAATGAGGCGCAATAGCCAATGGCTACCTGTTCCGAATGCGGACGCGAGGTGCGCTTTGGCGACGCGGGCACCTGCCCCGATTGCGGCGGACCGTTGGAACGCGGGCATCGGCGGGATTCCGATCATCGGCGGCGCGAAGCGAGTGCGGCCAAGCCGGTTGCCGCGAAGTCGCGCGCGCGGTCCTGCCGCGCATGCGGCAAGCCGTGGCGGGCGAGCGACGGCCGCTTCTGTTCGCGCTGCGGCGAGCAAATGGAGATGGCGCCGTCCGCGCGGCTGCTCTGGATCGTGCTGATTTTCGCCGTGTTGGCGCTGATCGGCCACGCGATGAAGTGAGGGCATCACGATGGCACGCAAAGAACCAGACAAGGTGCGCGGCATCGCGGCTCGTCCTTTTATTGTAAGTCGGCTACGGCAGGGCGCCTCGGCCAGGAAAGCATGCCTGAGATTTTCTCCTGTCTCGAAAACGTATGCAGCATAACGTCACAGGAGGGGTTCGCCTGATTCAAATCAGAGAACCGCCGCTCATATTCAAAATCTGTCCGGTGACATAAGCGGACTCCTCGGAGGCGAAGTAGAGACATGCTTCCGCCAGTTCCTCCGGCTTTCCTATCCGGCCAATCGGTATGCGGTTTTTGATGTTGGCAAGCGCCTCCTCGCTGAAGTTGCCAAGAATTGGCGTATCGACCAGTCCGGGCGCGATCGCGTTGACGGTAATTCCGGAGGCGGCGAATTCCGCTGCGAGTGCTTTGACCAAGCCGTGGGCGCCGGTCTTGGCGGCGCATATGTGCGCCATCTGTGGATATCCGGTCACGCCTGAAATCGCGGTCACACAGATGATGCGGCCCCATTTGCGCGCCACCATCGAACCGATTACCGAGCGCGCGCAATTAAAAGCGCCCTTCAAGTCAACCGCTAGAACCTCGTCCCATTCCTCCTCGCTGAGTTCGAGAAAAGGAGTGTGATGGAACACGCCGGCGTTGGAGACGAGAATATCGAGGTGCCCGAATTGCGTGATCGCCTGTTCCACCATTGCGTGCGTTTCCGTGTATTTGCCAACATTGGCGCGGATACCGACGGCGCGTCCTCCGGCGCGTTCGATTTCTTTCACCACATTCGCGATTTTGCGCTCGTCACGACCATTGACCACCAGCGTTGAACCTTCGCGCGCGAAGCGCAACGCAATGGCGCGCCCAATTCCCGAACTCGAGCCTGTCACCAGAGCAATTTTCCCTTCCAGCCGCACGTGGCCCTCCTTTGAATGGCATGCGCCGTCATGGTTAGACGTCCAGGCAAGGGCGGGACGTTCGCACGCTTGCATTCGGCCTTCGATTAGAATGACAAATAGCGCGGAACACCCACGTTTTGCACGAGCGGCATAGTTGCGCGGCCCAGCCCTCGTTTGGAACCCAAATGAACCAACCGGATCGCGCCTGCCCGACAAATTGGAGAAAAGTCCTATGAGCGAAGCTTGCGGAATGACCTTGTCTCAAGCGGCGCAAAAGATCGCGAATGGAAGATTGTCGCCGGTCGAACTCACCGAGTCATGTCTGCGCATGATCGATCGGCTGGAGCCGCGGGTGAAGGCCTGGGTCACGCTTGATCGTGACGGTGCCATGCGTGAGGCTGCCGCACTTGAACGCGAGGCAAGGGAAGGGCGGTTGCGCGGTCCGCTGCACGGAATTCCCCTGGGCGTCAAGGATATCTTCTATACGGCCGGGATGCGTACGACAGGCGGCCATGCGGGTACCGCCGATTTTGTGCCGGACCATGACGCCGCGGTTATCGAACGGCTGAAGCGATCCGGCGCCATTATTCTGGGCAAAACGACCACCACCGAATTCGCCCTGCTGGCGCCGACTCCAACCCATAACCCGTGGAAGCTGGAACACACGCCCGGCGGCTCCAGCAGTGGCTCCGGCGCGGCGGTGGCGGCGCGAATGTGTCCAGCGGCGATTGGCTCGCAAACCGGTGGCTCAACCCTCAGGCCCGCCGCCTATTGCGGCATCGTTGGGCTCAAGCCGACGCACGGGCGCGTCAGTGTTTTCGGCATGATCCCGTTGGTTGAAAGCACCGACCATCCTGGCATCCTCGGGCGCGAGGTCGCCGATCTCGCGCGCGTGTTGCAGGTGATCGGCGGTTACGACCCGCGCGACCATACCTCGCTCGCAGCGCCGGTGCCCGATTACATCAGCGCGGTCCAGCAGGTTTCCGGCAAACGTTGGAATATAGCCTGGATGGGCGGGGACTTTCATAGACGAGCGAGCGACGCCGTGCGTGAGGCGGTTAAAGCGGCGGCGGCGCGGATGCGCGAGGCGGGTGCGCAAATCGACGAGATGGAACCGCCGCCATCTTATGAGGGCATCGAGAAGGCGCTGTTGACTATGCTTTCGAGCGAGGCTGCGACTTATCATCAGGAAACGCTCGAAAATCGGCCGGAAACGCTCGCGCCGAAAACGCGGGAGATGCTCGAGGCGGGACTCAAGATCAGCGCATCGAAGTATATTCGCGCGCGCCAGATTCAGCGCCACTTCAAGGCCGACATTGCCAGGTTGCTGGAAGATTATGATGCAATTTTGGTCCCGGCCACCCCCGCGCCGGCGCCACATGGCCTGGATTCGACCGGCGATCCGGTCTTCAACAGCCCGTGGAGCATGACCGGGAATCCGGCAATCGCACTGCCGTGCGCACTAGATCACGCGGGGATGCCGATCGCGATTCAGTTGGTTGGCGCGGCGCTGGGTGAGCCTCGATTGTTGGAATTCGCGCGCTGGTGCGAAGGGATTTTACGCTTCGAAGCGATTCCGGAAATCGTCGGCTGAACAAAAAACGCGCGCGGCCATCTTTGCTCGATGGCCGCGCGTGGAACTCCGACGATGGTGCCGCCATCAACGCATGATCAGGTTGAGGCCGCTCGGCGTCGTGTAGCGGTCCAAATCGAGGTACTGAGGCGGTGCCTG
>JBOHWL010000064.1:0-12186 GCA_050736615.1 Binataceae bacterium (SeqCode)
CGCCATTACAACTCCGCCCCCAAACCCGTAAAATGGAAGTACTTCGATCCCTCCAGACGAATCACTTCCCAATCAGCCGTTACAGGCCACTAGATCGTGAATTCACTCACGGGTTTGTCGATCATGCCGAGCGGTACGTAAGCGGTCGGATTCACACGAACGGCCTTGAGAATTTCTGGAGCTTGCTGAAGCGCGGCCTGAAAGGCACTTACATCAGCGTTGAGCCGTTCCATCTGTTCCGCTATTTGGACGAACAGACGTACCGCTACAACAATCGCAAGACAAATGATGCGCACGATTCATCGGCGTGCTCGATAGCGTCACCGGTAAGCGCGTAACCTACAAGAAACTGACTGGGAAAAGTGAAGCTCCCGCCGTCCGCTGAAAGAAACGGGAAGAGCGCGGCAAGCGCGGGCGGCTCAGCCGTGAGCGCGCTTTTTCTTCAGCTTGCGCTCTTCGCGCCAGCGCTCCTGTTCAGCTTCGATTTCTTTTTTCGGCACGGCGACCAACCCGCGAATAAGGCGTTCGAAGCGCTCAAAAGGCGTCCCATTATTCGTATGCTTTGGGCGTGATACTTTCATGATTGAACCGAAAGCAGGTAAACATGCTCGTCGTCGAATACGTAGTAGACTAGGAGGGGCGGCCTCAGTCTGTCCACATCGACCATAGGAACTTGCCATATAGGCGGATTGGTCGAGTGCAGCCATCCTATTTCCGGCTTCCTAGCTAACGCGATTTCCAAAGCTTCAATAAACTCGTCTGCTGCCTTTGCTCCTGCCTCAATCAATTGCTGCAACTGCTCATCGAACAGGCGCGTCTTGGCAATTTGCCGCAGCAATTTTTTATCGGTGGTTTCCAGCGAGAGCTTCTTTTGCGAATTTTTGCAGGCGAACTGCCCGGCGCTTTTCACGCTCAGTAGGTCTGCGATTTCCTATCAGAACCGTGCTGTATGGAATCGTCTCGCCAACGGCCATCAGTTGCCAACCTAAAAAGAGATGTGACTCCTCGCTGATCTGCGTCGCGTTCATGTTCCAGAAACGAGCAATCATCTCGCGGACCAATTCCGCCTCTTCCTTGTTGAATTTTGACAAGTCAGCAAGTCTTCCTGGAATCGGCCGCAATTGAGTGCGATTGAATCTTCGCTTCCGTTCGATGCGCAAATCCCCTTTCCCCTGCATCTTCTCTATAACAGGCTTCAAACGTCGCGGAGCAGGTCCTTGCGGCAAGGTCTGATATTCTTGTCCTGTAATCGGTCGCCCTAACCTCTGATACGCGAGAAAATCCGCGTAGAACAAGAGCTTGTTTAGCTTGATCGCACCGAAATGCACATCTTGGCCTGATAAGTCGGCGATATACAGAATCAACTCACGGAGCTTATCGTCGTCGGGTTTTTGCTGTATAGCCACAAAGAAAAAGTCTACTCTTTTCTTTCTTCGGGCGCCGCGGGAACAGATTCAGCGGAGGGCGCCTCGCCCGGAGCGGTTGCCGGCTCTGGCGATTGCGGCCCGGGCATCATGAGCTTCGTCAACGTTTCTCGCTCAAGTTCCTTCCACGCTTCAACCTGTTCACCAATGGCTTTTATCTCCGCGTCGTCAAGCATACGAGCTTTCCCAGCTTCGCCATTCTTCGCAGGTTTCACGATCTCTATCATTTGGATTGGGGGGCCTAACCCGTGCGCAGCGATCCGTATCGCATCGTCAAGAATTCGATAGGCGATTAATTTTGCCTCGGGGAGTGAGCGCTGCCGAACGTTGAAGTGAGCAAGATTCGACATAGCGAAGTAAGGGAATATCTCGCCACTTCCTATCGCGGCGTATCCGAGGGTTGCACAATGATCGGTCGTTGTCATATCCGGATGCAGCTCGAAGATAAGCGGACCCTCCGGACAATATCCAGCGAACAGAAATGCGGGGTCGGGAAGGATTGACCGGGGATATTCGAAATATACCGCCCTTGAAAAAGCTGCTTAAGCGCCCCGGATATGCATTCGGCTATTACTCGACGTGGTTGCTTGCCCGGCTTTTCAAACACATTCGCGAATCCGAATTGCTTTTGTAGAGCTTCTGCCGCTTCCTGCATTATTCCAATTGTGCCGGAACCTGCGTACGCAATGTTGTGCCAAGGCAGCTTCAACTTCTTGGATTGCGTCTTAACGGGCTGACCGGCCGTCCCGATGGTGGTTTGACTATCCGAAGCGAGAACGACTCCGTCAGCGCAGGCGAGCGCCATTATGAGAGTCATACTTGCGCTTTGCGGCGGCTCGCGTACTCTGGGTATTTCTTATAGACGAAACTGAGTAGATCGGTAAAACTGAGAGAGGTGACGCGTTACTTGATCTGCGTCAAACAATCCAGTGATTCATGGGGAACCTGCGGCAAGCGCTTGATCGCTTCCCTTCCCTTACTCGTGAGCTCAAAGAGATTCCTTGTGCCAGCGGTCTCGACGCGTCGCATAAAGCCTGAACAAGTCAACGTGTCTAAGTCATTGTAGAGGTCGCGGGAAAATGGGCCATAATCATATGGCTCAAACTCGTAACTGCTTGCGCTAGGACATTGTTTCGCGAACAAGAACATCCCCTTCGTTGTGCGCAACTGATCGGTTCGATACTGACCTTCAGGCAAGCCGAGAAAGAGCAACAACCAACCTTGGCGAGTGATACCCATCACACACAATGATAGCCGATAATAGATCGCTTATCAAGTGATCTATTATCTCTCCGTCTTCGAAATGAGCCGACCTGTCACGTCACCACCAGCCTAGCACGTCCGCTGAGTCAAGTATATTATTGCCCAAATTTGAAGCTGCGGTTACGAGCACGGGTTCGCGCCTCGCAGCGGCTAGCGACCTGCCGTGTGCGTTCATCCTCTCGCAGGGAGGCATTATCCGTTACGCGTCCAGGTCGAAGACGCTTCGCGAAGCCGGCGCCTGGATTCGCCTCGGAGCATCCGCCCCCACAGCGTCGTCTACGCAGGTGGCACGATCCCAAGGACACACAAACGAAGCGGCGGCCGACGTGTGGTTCGCTGACTGGCGCTGCGGCGGCACTCTGATTGAAGAGAGTCGTTATCTACCAAAATGGGACCAATGTCTCACGCTGCTCTGGTTCGACGACGATGAAGTGCCGCGGTCCCAATTCAGCGCCGACGATGACGGCGAAGAACCGCTGCTGAAAGAACTGGATGGCGTCCTGCCGTGGCCGGGCAAACGCCGTAGGCGAAGATGAAAGAAGATTTTCGCCCCTACCAGGGAAGATTCCAAATTGCATGGCGAACATCAGTATCGACTCTCGCACTGCCAAGCCTCGCAAGACGAAAGCGGCAAGGCGTTCGAATTGGACACTAACGTCGCGCAGGAGATCGGGCGAGGATTGCCGCCCCTTCAAATTCCAACAGCTATCCCATCTCTGCGGAGGAGACTCGATGCTTGACAATTCGGACAAATGCACTTGTCCGATGCTGTCCGAGACTCAAATAGTGCTTGATTTTGTTGGTGGAGCTGAGCGGGATCGAACCGCCGACCTCCTGAATGCCATTCAGGCGCTCTCCCAAACTGAGCTACAGCCCCACCTGCGTGGCCTTTCAGCTAAGCGGAACCTCCGGCCCTAGTCAACCTGACCCGCCTTAATCACAAGACGATCGGGTGCCGCCAGTGAATCCTGCTGGTGACAGGTTCCAACTCATCGTATGCGACGGGCGTCAGCCACCCGCCGCGAGCACGTCACTTTACTTGTTAGCCCAGGCCGTAAACCGCCGCCGCGTTATTCGCGACAATCTTGCGCACCTCGTCCTCGGGCACGCCGGCGAAGTCACGCTCGATGACTTCGCGCGAGCGCGGCCAGGTCGAGTCGGAATGGGGGAAATCCGACGCCCACATCAGATTGCCGACGCCGATAAACTCCCGCGTTACCACGCCCACCCGATCGTCCTGAAAAGTCGCGCGCACCTGCCGGTGGAAATAGTCACTGGGGCGATGCGGGATCACCTGTTTCTCCAGGTAACGATACTTTTCGTAGGAATGGTCGAGGCGCTGGAGAAAATGCGGAATCCAGCCGATGTCGTTTTCCACCGACACCACCTGCAGGCGCGGAAAACGTTCGAGCACGCCGCCGAAGATCAGGCCCGCCAGCGACTTTTGCACGCCATGATGGAGCGACGGATAATACGCCATCACCCCGGTCGAGCGATCGCCGCTGGGTTTGCGTTCGGTTAAAATGTGCAGGCTCACCGGCAGGCCGAGGTCCTGGGCGGCGGCCCAGAAGCGATCGTAAGCCGGATCGCCATAGGGGCGTTCGGCCGGCTGCTCGCCCCAGATCATCGCGCCGCGCAAGCCTTTGCCCGCCGCGCGCCCGAGTTCGCGGACGCCCTCACCGGGTTCATCCAGAGCGATCAGCGCGACCCCCGCCAGCCGGGTCGCATCATGCGAACAATAGTCGGCGAGCCAATCGTTGTAGGCGCGAAAACAAGCCGCGCGCAACGCGCCGTCTTCAAGCTGAAATAGCTGCATCGCGAGGCTCGGATAGAGCACTTCGCCGCGCACGCCGTCCCGCTCCTGGTCCTGGATGCGGTCGCGCGGATCCCATGCGCTGGGCCGCACCCCCGGATAGCCATGCTGCATTTTTTCGCGAAACTCCCTGGGATCGACTCCGGCCACGGCGAAGGCCGCCACCGGGAACGGGCTGAGGCCCTCGGCAACGAAAAAATCCCCTTTGCGATGACCCACTTGATCAATGATGTGCGGTGCGCGGTCGCGAAAGCGCGCGTCGATGCGCGCCGTCCATACGTCGGCTGGTTCGACCACGTGGGAGTCGGCGGAAAATATTCGTTGCGGCAGCATTGCCCTGACCTCCGGAAGTATCACTAGGTTTAGCGTTAGCGCCGGATAATAAGAGGCGTCAAGCGCGCGCCGGATAAGCCCGCCCGCGACGTCATCCTCGGGTGGGACAAACGGCGATAAGTCAGTGGCCGGCGCGTTCGAGCAGTTCGCGCGCCGCGCGCACGAACTTATCGCTGGTTTCCACTCCGCCCAGCATTCGCGCGATTTCCGACGGCCGCGCACGCGCGTCGAGCGCCGTCACCAGGCTGCGCGTGGCGCCGCGCCGCTCCTCCTTCTCGACCACGAAATGGCTGGTGGCAAAGGCCGCGATCTGGGCCAGATGGGTGACACACAGGACCTGGTGAAAGCGAGAGAGCTGATGAAGTTTACGTCCGACGATTTCACCCACGGCGCCGCCGATGCCGGCGTCAACTTCGTCGAAAATTAAGCTTGCCACGCCGCGGTGCTGCGCCTCCAGGCATTTCAGCGCGAGCATCACGCGCGACAATTCGCCGCCGGACGCGACCTTTGCC
Organism: Binataceae bacterium (SeqCode); assembly: GCA_050736615.1. Classification (GTDB taxonomy): domain Bacteria; phylum Desulfobacterota; class Binatia; order Binatales; family Binataceae; genus JBOHWJ01. The sequence continues at coordinate 5,346 of JBOHWL010000064.1, forward strand.
AGTGCCATCGGCGGCTGTCCCAGGTTGGGCGCGAGGTAAAACTCGACGCTGTCGGCGCCGGCGGGTCCAAGCGTGACGCTCTCGCGCGCGAAGACGCCATCGTCCGGGGCCAATTCGGCAAATCGCGCTTCAAAGGCCGCGTTACGCATGCCGAGGGTTTTCAATTCAGCTTCGGTCCGGCGCTTAAGCTCGGCGGCATGATGGCGGCGCCGCTCGCTGAGTACGCGGGCGTGTGCGAGCAGTTGATCAAGGGTGTTTTCCAATTGCGCCTGCAACTCGGCCTTGCTCTCCGCCACGGTTTCGAGTTCGGCGATTTCGCGCCGGGAATTTTCCAGGATTTCGAGTGCCGCTTCGAGCGAGCCGCCGTACTTGCGCCTGATTAGTGTAAGCTCCTGCAAGCGTGCTTCGACCTGCTCCAGACGCGCGGGATCGGCCTCGATTTTATTCGCATAGGCGGCCAACGCGTGTGCGGCTTCCTCCAGATTGGCGCGCGCGCTGGTGATCATCTCGAAGGGCTCCTTGAGTCTGGGATCAAGCGCGGCGGCGTCGGCCAGGCGGATTTCCGCTTGCGCGATGGTGTCGATGGCGGCACCTTCAGCGCCGTAGAGCGCCTGTTCGGTGGCGACTGCGGTCTCGACCAATCGAGTGGCGTTGGCCAGCATGCTTCTCTCCGCGAGCAACTGTTCGTCCTCACCCGCCAGCGGCCGCGTGCGTTCAAGCTCATTCACGCGAAAGCGCGCCAGTTCCAGCCGGTCGGCGCGCTCGCGCACGTGCCGCTCCAGATCCTCCATGGTTGCGTTCAGTTCGCGCACGCGGTCGTAGCACGCGCGATAAGCGGATAGTTGGGTTTCGAGACCGGCCTGACGATCCAAAATTTCCAGGTGATTTTCGCGCGCCAGCAAGGTCTGTTGTTCATGCTGGCCATAGACCCGCACCAGCGTCGAGCCAATCCGCGCCAGCGCTTGAACGGTGGCGAGGCGGTCGTTGATCGACACGCGCGAACGCCCACCCTCCGCAATCACGCGGCGGATAAGCAGTTCGCGGCCGTCCGCGTCCAGCCATTCGCCATCCGCGGGGGTCTCGCCCTCCAATTCGAAGACGCCCTCGAGCACCGCTTCCCTGGCGCCCGTCCGGATCATATCCGGCGACGCGCGCATTCCCACGAGCAGTCCCAAGGCGGTCATGATGATGGTTTTGCCGGCGCCGGTTTCGCCGGTCAGGACGTTGAGCCCGGGCCCGAAGCTGAGAGCGGCCTCCTCGATCACGGCGAAATTGCGGATACGCAGTTCGGTCAGCATCGCGTGCTTGCGGCTATCCCCAATGAAGCTTTTCGCGCCAAATCTCGAAATAGGGATGGATCGAGCGGACCAGCGCCACCGTATGGCGTCCGCGATGCACTTTGATTGTATCGGCGGGGCCGAGATGGGCGGATTCCTGGCCGTCGCAGGTCAGCATCGCGCCGTGATCGTCGGCGTTGACGCGCAACTCGAGTTCAAACGAATCAGGCAACACCACCGGCCGATTACTCAGCGTATGCGGACAAATCGGCGCCAACACCATCACGCCCAGGTTCGGAAAGATGATTGGCCCGCCCGCACTGAGAGCGTAAGCGGTCGAACCGGTGGGCGTCGCCACGATCAGTCCGTCAGCACGATAAGAACAAAACGGCATATGGTCGGCGACCACGTGCACGTCGAGCATTCGCCCCAATCCCCGCTTCATCACGACAACGTCGTTGAGCGCGCGGAAATGCTCGTCGGGACGTCCTTCGGTGTGCTCCACCACCGCTTCCAAAGTGATGCGACGGTCAACTTCATAATCACCGGCAACGACGCGCGCCACCGTCGAGAGCGCTTCATCAGTCGTGGCTTCGGTGAGAAAACCCAGCCCGCCCAGGTTGATGCCCAGAATTGGCGTCTCGCGCGCGCCGATTAAGCGCGCGACACTCAGCAGAGTACCGTCGCCACCCAGCACCACGATCAGATCGGAGCGCTCAGCAATTTCAAGTGTGCTCGAACGACTCGCACCAATCGCCGCGGCGCATTCCGGCTCGGCCAGAGTGTCGAGCTTCTGGGAATGGAGCCAGCGGGCGAGCTCGCCGGCCAGCGCGATCGCATGGGCTGGGCGGTCGCGTCTCACCACTAAACCAACGGATTTTATAGGACATTTTGCCGCCACCGCGCTTCCGCTCTTATCATGCATGTTTTCGCACGGCAACGCACATAGGACTTGCGGGACTATCCTAATTCGGCGGCCAGTGACCTAAGTTGAAGGGCCGAGTGCCCTAAATTAGTAATGAGGCGGTTGTGTGGGGATCCAAGCCGCTTCATCGGCTCAGTCGCACCAAGAAAATGAGCCTGCCCGCAGTTCACGCAAGTGCCAGATCGAAAACCCTGGCTTGAACATTCATCAGCTTTAATTTGATCGCAGCCGACGTTCGCACATTTGTCGCAGACGTGAATCACACAGTGACAAATAGCGGATGACCTCCTCTTTTCCAGTACAGCTTACCATTCGGCGATCCTCATCTTGGGTTTCGGGCGAGCGGTAGCGGCGCGCTATTTCAGCATCGCATCGCCGGATCTATGACGCGGCAGGGTAAGGCCGCAATTGGCGCATTGATAGCTAAAGAGGGTGTCAAAGTAGGGGAATTTCGAGTCATCATGAAACAACTGGCGGCAGCGCGGGCAGCGGCTCTCGCCGGCGCGCCACCCAATTACGATCGCGATTCCCAGCCATGCGAAAAGGCACGGCAGAATGGCGTTGCGCCCGCCCGGCGCCAGCATCACCAGCCAACTGACGGGAATTAGCGCCACCAACCAGGCCAACAGCAGGGTTTGTCCGCGACGGACCCGCCGTAATCCCCGCCGTTCCCATTCCGTCCCCGGCGGGCGCGCCCCATAATTCCTGCGCGATGGTATCATGGTCGAGATTCCGAACTGCCTGACGCCGATCGGCCTCATTATCGCCACAGTGGCATTGATAGCGAGAGCTAACGCCGTTGCAACAGCCGGTCCGCATGTGCGGGCCGGCACGGCACCATCCAGGCACGATGACCGCAAGTTAATCAAGGGGCAGCAATTAACAACGCTACATCGTCAACCTTGCCGGACACAATCACCGTTTAGACAGACGCACTGGATTGCCTTGGCCCGCTCGCGCCGGTTCGTATATCATTGCTGGCGGTTTCGCAGGATCGATGCTTGATGCGCAGAATTGAATCCAGCCGGCCGCTGCTTGGCGCCCATATGTCGATTGCGGGCGGCGTCAGCGAAGCTCTAATCCGTGGCCGCGACACCGGTTGCGAATGCATCCAGATTTTCACTAAATCCTCGCGTCAATGGGCCAGCAAGCCATACAGCAAGGAGGAGGTCGTGGCCTTCCATCAGCGCCAGCGCGAAACCGGCATCAGGATGGTTGTCGCGCACGATTCCTATCTGCTGAATCTCGGCGCGCCAGATGAGAAGTTGCGCAAACGCTCGGTCGCCGGATTCATCGACGAGCTTGAGCGTTGCGAATTGCTGGGCGTGCCCTTCCTCATAGCCCATCCCGGATCGCATGTCGGTTCGGGTGAGGAGGCGGGCATCCGCACGATCGCGCAATCGCTCGACGAGGCCCATCAGGCCTGTTCCAGCTATAAGGTAAAAGTTGCGCTGGAAATCACCGCCGGCCAGGGTAGCAATCTGGGCTACAAATTCGAGCAGATGGCCCAAATTTTCGATACCGTGAAACACAATGGAAGCCTGCGCTTGTGTTTCGATACCCAACACGCATTTGCCGCCGGTTATGATTTGCGCACCGAAGAAGGCTACCAGCGCACCTTCAATGAACTAGACCAGCATATCGGATTGAAGCATCTGGTCGCTTTTCACGTCAACGATTCGCTCAAGCCGTTCAATTCGCGAGTTGACCGCCATCAGCATATTGGCAAGGGCTATTTGGGGCTCGACGCCTTCCGCCGCGTGGTCAATGATGCGCGTTTCGCCGGCATTCCGATGTGCCTAGAGACCGAACCCGGTCCGGAGATGCGCGATATCGTCGAGGACCTGAACCAGCTCCGTGAACTTCTGCCGGACGCTGGATGAAACTTGTAATCACCGTTTGACCTATCGATGAACAAGCGCATTCTGACCGGAGACCGGCCCACTGGCCCCTTGCATTTAGGCCACTATGTCGGCTCGCTGCAAAATCGTGTCAAACTGCAGCATGAGTACGACACTTATGTCTTGATCGCGGATGTGCAGGCGCTGACCGATAATTTCGAGCATCCCGAGCATCTCGCCGCCAATCTTTTTGAAGTTGCGCTCGATTACCTCGCCGTCGGACTCGATCCGGAGCGCGCCCGGTTCGTGGTGCAATCGATGGTGCCGGAATTGGCCGAACTCACCATCTACTTCATGAATCTGGTGACGGTGGCCACGCTGGAGCGTAATCCGACGGTCAAAGAGGAAATCAAGCAACGCAACTTCGTCAAAGGCGTGCCGGTCGGTTTCTGGTCGTATCCAATTTCACAAGCGGCCGATATCACCATCTTCAAGGCCGACCTGGTGCCGGTCGGCGAGGATCAATTGCCCATGATCGAGCAGGCGCGCGAGATCGTACGCCGCTTCAATCGGCTCTACGGCAAGGTCCTGGTCGAACCGCGCGCGATGCTCGGTGCGATGGCCCGGCTGCCCGGCACTGACGGCGGGGCGAAAATGTCAAAATCGCTCGGTAATTGCATCTACCTGGGCGATCCGCCCGAACTGGTGCGCAAGCGCGTGATGTCGATGTTCACTGATCCCACGCGGATCCATCCGGCCGATCCCGGACATGTTGAGGGCAACCCGGTCTTCATTTATCACGGCATCTTCAATCCCAATCGAGAAGAAGTCGCGGAATTGAAGGAGCGTTACCGCCGCGGGACGGTGGGCGATGTCGAGGTGAAAGAGCGGCTCTACGAAGCGCTCGTGCGTTTTCTTGAGCCGATTCGGGAACGTCGCCTGCATTTTGCCGCCAAGCCGGAACGCGTGCGCGAAATCATTGTCGAGGGTACGCGTCAGGGTCGCGCGCTGGCGCAGGCCACGATGGCGGAAGTGCGCGCTGCGATGAAGCTCGATTACAAATTCATCTGATTTTAAGACCGCTGCGGGTATGTTGGCATGATAGAGCACGTATCGGTTCCAATAAGCGATTATCGAAAATCGAAGAAGTTTTACACCGCTGCGCTGAAGCCGCTCAACTATGTTTTGCAGCGGGACCATCCACCCAGCGCGGCGGGCTTTTGCGAAGGTGAATCGACGAGCCTCTGGATCGTCGTGAAGCGAACTAAGGTGCAACCAATCCATGTTGCACTGCGCGGGGAAAGCAAAAAGGCCGTAGAACAATTCCACGCCGCGGCGCTCAAGGCTGGCGGAAAAGATAATGGTACACCCGGATTCCGGCTGGAATACGGCGATGATTATTATGCCGCCTTTGCGCTTGATCCCGACGGCAATAACATTGAAGCCTGCTATTTCGGTGAAAAGGCGCCAACCGAATCGCCGGCGAAGTCTCCCCGAGTCGCGAGAAAAACAACGCGATAAGCTCTCCGGGGCGCGCGACGAGATCGCGGGCGGCAGGGCTGCCGGCAAAGCCGCGGTGTGCTTTCGTTTTGGAGTTTGGGAAAAAGGTATCCGCTGATACCGACCACCTGCAACTCCATCTAAAGGCGATCGCTAGAGCGACGGCAAAATGAATCTTATTGCGCGTGCGCCGCCGATCTGATGTCGCTCTTGTTGAAGTCGTCGCCTTTGAACAATAGTGACGTCCGGTAGTTCTTCGCCGCTGCATAGGCGAAGCAGTCGCCGAGGTTGAGCCGCGCAGGATGTGATCGTCCTTTGCCGTATCGCGAAAACGCGGTAAGCGCTGTCTTTGCCTCTTTCATCGTGAGTGGAATCAGTTCGATTCTTGCCAACTCGAGGAACTCGCGAACATCCTCTTGCGCTTCCTCCACACTAGCGTGCCGCTTGCGACAGATACCTGGCACCGCTTCGAACACGGCAATCGGCGATGTGATGGGCGAGCGCGCCGCATCCAACAGATCCGCCAGGGCATCGGCGTCCGGCTCGCGTGTCAGGATGGCGACTATGGCGGAGGCGTCGACGAACATCATGCCTCTTCGCTGAGATCATCGTAAAATGTCTTATCCGCTTCCAGCCCGGTCGCCGGTCGGGCCAATACGCGACTCTGCAGCGGACGAAGCCGCTCTCGAAGAGGAAGCGCCTCGTCCATGACGAGAAGACAACAACAATCTGAATCGGGAGTGCGAGCAAAGAGACCCTTATTCCACCGGCGGGGACTCTCGTTTTAATGGCCGCGCTTCCGCTCGGCAACACGGGTCTCCGGCGGATCACGCCGGGCGGGAGGCCGCATCGACTCTTATCGCCCATGCCTGTTTTGCCGCCGGCCGCTCGAACACCGCCTGATCCCACTTATAAAGCCGCGAGTATCCGCTTAGGTCCAATTCCTGATGCGGGCGCAGCATCACGCAGCCGACGTTGAGATCCGCGACGGTGAAACGATCCCCCGCCAGATACGGCGCGCGTTCGAGTTGACCGTCGAGCACGGTCAGCAGCGGTTTCATTTCCTCCCGCGCTTTTTCCGCGATTGCGGGACGGCGTTCTTCGGGCTCGAGCACATGCGTATGGAAAAGCCACTGCATCAGCGGCCGTTCCAGATGAATCGCCGCCCATAAACTCCATTGGAATGCGCGCGCCTCCTCGGGCAAGTCTTTTGGCGCAAGCGGACCGCCGTGCTTTTTCACCAGGTACAAATTGATCGCCAGTGATTCCCACATGATGAAATCACCGTCCCGCAGCGC
>JBOHWL010000065.1:0-18606 GCA_050736615.1 Binataceae bacterium (SeqCode)
GTGATGCCGGGTGACAATATCGATGTCGAAGGCGAGTTGATCACGCCGGTCGCGATGGAGCAGGGGTTGCGCTTCGCCATCCGCGAAGGCGGACGGACCGTCGGCGCCGGCGTAGTCTCGAAGATCCTGAAGTAAAACATAAGGCTCGGCAGCGGGGGTTCCGGCACGTGGCTGACAGGATGAATGATAAGATACGCATACGCTTGAAGGCGTACGACTATCGGCTGCTCGATCAGTCAGTGCGCGAGATCGTCGATACGATCCGGCGCACCGGCGGACGCGTGGCCGGGCCGATTCCGTTGCCGACGCGGATCGAGCGATTTACGGTAAATCGCTCGCCGCACGTGGATAAAAAATCGCGCGAGCATTTCGAGATTCGTACACACAAACGGCTGCTCGACGTGCTCGAGCCGACGCAGCAGACGATTGACGCGCTGGGCAAGCTGGACCTGGCGGCCGGCGTGGATGTCGAAATTAAACTTGAGTAGTGGCGTGCTTAGCGGACTTATCGGCAAAAAACTGGGCATGACCCAGCTCGGCGATCAGAACGGACGCGTGAGCGCGGTGACCGTGATTCAGCTCGGTCCGTGCGCGGTCTCGCAGATCAAAAGCGCCCCGACCGACGGCTATGAGGCCGTGCAGGTGACGTTTGGACGGCGCAAGCTTTCCCGGGTGACCGGCGCTCAGCGCGGCCATTTCGCCAAGGCCGAGGTCGCGCCAGGAATCGCCACGCGCGAATTCCGCCGCCGGGGTGAAGGGGAGCTTAAGCTTGGGCAAGCGCTCAGTGTCGCCGACGTTTTTAAGGTTGGCGACAGCGTCGACGTTTCCGGGGTTTCCAAGGGTCGCGGTTATGCGGGCGTGATCAAGCGCCATCATTTCGCCGGCTTTCCGAACGCGCGCGGCACGCACGAGTATTTTCGCCATGGCGGCTCGATCGGTAACCGTTCGTACCCCGGCCGGGTGCGTAAGGGTTTGCGCATGGCGGGACAAATGGGCAATGAGCCGGCCACCGTGATGAATCTGACCGTAGTCGAAATTATGGCCGAAGATAACGCGATTGTGGTGACGGGCTCGGTGCCCGGGGCCGACGGCAATCTGGTGATGGTCAGACATGCCGCGCGCGAACGGCGCTTCGTGGCGCTGGAGCAAGCCTGATGGCTGAAACCGACGTCAGCGGCGAAATCCGGGAACAGGCGCCGAAGATCAAGGTGCCGTTGTTTTCCGCCGCCCGCGAAAATGCGGGCGAGCTGGAAATTTCGGCGGCGGTGTTCGGACGCACGGGTAATCCGGCGCTCTTGCACGAGGCGGTCAGGATGCAACTGGCGCGGCGTCGCGCGGGAACGGCGGCGACCAAGACGCGCGGCCTGATTTCGGGCGGCGGACGCAAGCCGTGGCGGCAAAAAGGCACCGGCCGCGCGCGTTCAGGTTCGACCCGTTCACCAATATGGCGCCACGGCGGTACGACCTTCGGACCGCAGCCGCGCGACTATTCCTATCATATGCCGAAGAAGGCCTGGCGGCGGGCGCTCAGCCTCGCGCTGTCCGACCGCGCGATGGCCGGCAAGATGGTGGTGGTGGAAGCGTTTCAGTTGGCGGAAGCGAAAACCAAACTGGCCAAGGGCGCGCTTGAGGCGCTGGGACTCAAACATGCGCTGATCGTGGTGGGCGAGGACGACGGTGATTTTTTTCGCGCCGCGCGTAATCTGGCGGCGCATAAGGTATTGCCGCTGGCCGGTCTTAACGTTTATGACGTGCTCAACTACGACGAGTTGCTGATGACGGCCAAGACGGCGCGCGCAATCGAGGCGCGGCTGGGAGCGGACGCGCGATGAAACTCGATCAGCTCATTGTCTCTCCGCTGATCACTGAAAAAGGCACGGCGGTCGGTGAGCAATCCAATCAGGTGGTCTTCCGCGTGCGGCCGGAAGCGGGCAAGGATGCGATTCGCGTCGCGGTCGAGGAGATGTTCAAGGTCACGGTGCTGAAAGTGCGGACGGCGAATTTTCTCGGCAAGCTGCGCCGCCGGGGCCGTGTTGCGGGCCATCGGCCGAACTGGAAGAAGGCCTACATCACGCTTAAGGCGGGCGACCACATCGAGTTCTTCGAAGGTGTCTGAACTGGCAGGTGGGCAGAGATGGCTGTAATCCAATTAAATCCGCGCACTCCCGGGCAGCGCTTTACGCAGGTGGCGGATTTTTCCGCACTCACGTCCAAGGCTCCGGAAAAGCGGCTGTTGGCGCCGGTGACCAAATCGGGCGGGCGCAACAATCGCGGCCGAATGACCGTGCGCCATCGTGGCGGTGGTCATAAGCGGCGGCTGCGCGTGATCGATTTCAAGCGCGATCGCGACGGCGTGCCGGCCACGGTCGCCGCGCTTGAATACGATCCCAATCGCTCGGCGAATATCGCGTTGCTGCATTACGCCGACGGCGATAAGCGCTATATTCTCGCTCCGCACGGGCTCAAGACCGGGGATCGGGTGGAATGCGGCGCAGACGCGGATATCAAGCCGGGAAACGCGTTGACGTTGCGCAATATTCCGGTTGGGACGGTCGTGCATGCGATCGAACTCAAGCCGGGCGCGGGTGCGCAGTTGGCACGTGGCGCCGGCACGGCGGCGCAGTTGATGGCCAAAGAGGGCAAATTCGCCCTGCTCAAGCTGCCTTCCGGAGAACAACGCATGGTGCAGGCCGCGTGCCGCGCGACCGTGGGCCAGGTCGGCAATCTCGAGCACGAGAACATATCCATCGGCAAGGCCGGCCGCAGCCGCCATTTGGGCCAGCGCTCCCATGTGCGCGGAGTCGCAATGAACCCGGTTGATCATCCGCATGGTGGCGGCGAAGGCCGTTCCAAGGGCAACCATCCGCAATCGCCGTGGGGAATGCCGACCAAGGGCTATAAAACGCGCGGCAAAAAGACCTCGGACCAGTACATCGTAAGCCGCAGGCCACGCGGCAAGCGCAGCGGACGTGGTTAAGCAGGGAGCGCAACTGAGACACTAGTGAAGCCGTTCCGGCGTAGTGAGCAAAGTTGTCCGCGGCGTGCGCATAAAGAGTTTAGACGGAGCTTGAACAATAAATGAGGTCGCTGAAAAAAGGTCCCTTCGTCGACACGCATCTGCAAAAGAAAGTCGACGCGGCCAATGCGGCCGGTGATAAACGGATTATCCGCACTTGGTCGCGCCGCTCGATGGTCGTGCCGGATATGATCGGGCTGACCTTCGCGGTGCATAATGGACACAAGTTTATTCCGGTCTACTGCACCGAAAATATGGTGGGCCACAAGCTGGGCGAATTTTCCCCGACCCGTACTTTCCACGGCCATGCGGGTGACCGCAAGGGGGAAGTGAAGGGTGCGTCGGCGGCGCGCAGCGGCGCCTAGCGCATCGGTTGCGCAGGTTGGAGACTGGCGATGGAAAGTTTGGCGCGAACCCGTTACGTGCGGATCTCACCGCAGAAAATGCGCTTGGTCTGTGCGCTTGTGACTGGTAAAAAAATTGATGAGGCGCTTTCAATTCTGGAATTTACGGCGAAAAAAGGCGCCAAGGTGATATCCAAGACTTTGCTGGCGGCGGTGGCGAACGCGCGGGACCAGCAGAACATCGACGAGGATCGGCTGTTCGTCAAGCGGGTCACCGCCGATACCGGACCGACCTGGAAACGCTCGATGCAGCGCGCGCATATGCATGCCACGCCAATTCTCAAACGCACCAGCCATGTGACCGTGGTGGTCGACGAACAGGGGGCCTGAAAACTCTCATGGGCCAGAAAACACATCCGCGCGGTCTGCGCTTGGGCATTATCGAAGGCTGGGATTCGAAATGGTATGCGAGCCACGGCTACACCGCGCTGCTGCACGAGGATTTGAGGCTGCGTGATTTTATCAAACGCCGCCTCTATCATGCCGGCATCTCGCGCGTGGAAATCGAGCGCATGGCCAACAAGGCCAAAATCAACATTCATACCGCGCGTCCGGGCATCGTGATTGGCAAAAAAGGCGTCGAAATCGATAAGCTCAAAGGCGACATCGCGAAAATGATGAAAGGCAAGGACGCCTTTATCAATATTCACGAGGTGCGTCGGCCGGATCTCGATCCGCAGTTGGTGGCTGAGAATATTGCGTTGCAATTGGAGCGGCGGGTGGCCTTTCGCCGCGCGATGAAGGAGGCGGTGTTGCGCGCGATGCGTATGGGTGCGCAGGGCGTGAGAGTTCAGGTTGCCGGGCGGCTGGGCGGCGCCGAAATCGCGCGCACCGAATGGTATCGCGAAGGACGGGTGCCGTTGCAGACCCTGCGGGCTGACGTGGCTTACGGTTTTGCCGAGGCCAAGACCACCTATGGCGTGATTGGCGTGAAGGCCTGGATTTTTCGCGGCGAAGTCCTGACCCGGCAGGAAGAAGCGGCCAAGCGCGCGGGCGGACCGGCCCAACAACAATAAATTGCGATGCTGTCACCAAAAAAAGTTAAATATCGGAAGATTCAAAAGGGGCGGGTGCGCGGCGCGGAAAGCCGCGGCCTGGAACTCGCCTTTGGCGATTACGGGCTCAAAAGCGTCGAGACCTGCCGGGTGGATACACGCGCGCTCGAAGCGGCGCGGATCGCGCTGACCCGCCATATCAAGCGCGGCGGACGCGTCTGGATTCGGGTGTTTCCGGATAAACCGTTTACCAAAAAGCCGGCGGAAACGCGGATGGGCAAGGGCAAAGGATCACCCGAGGGATGGGTTGCGGCGGTGCGGCCCGGCCGTATTCTGTTCGAGATGGAAGGGGTGGATCGGGCGACCGCGCTCGAAGCGATGCGGCTGGCGGCACATAAGCTGCCGGTCAAAACGATAGTCGTGGAGCGGGAGGTTCAGGCCTTTGGAGCTTGATGAACTCAGACAAATGAGCGCGGCCGATTTGCGCGTCAAAGAACGTGAATCGCGTGAGGAAGTTTTCCGCCTGCGGCTGAAGCTGCGCACCAATCAACTGGATAATCCCGGCAACTATCGGAAGGCGCGCACGGAGCTGGCGCGCATCATGACGCTGCTCGAACAAAAGGCCCGGAGCGGTGATAAGCAGGTGAGCGATGCGGCAGCGGATTAAACGGCGCGAGGGCACCGTGGTCTCCGCCCGGATGACCAAGACGGTGGTGGTCCAGGTCGATCGCCTGGTGCAACATCCGCTCTATGGCAAGCGGATCAGGCAGCGTGCGCGTTTCATGACCCATGATGAGCGCGATGATTGTCACGAAGGCGACCGCGTTCTCATCATCGAGTCACGTCCGTTGTCGCGTAACAAACGCTGGCGCGTGAGCCGCGTGATTGCGCGGGCGGCCAGATAAGGGCCGTTCAGGAGAGGCGGGAACACAATCGATGGTGCAGACGCGGACAGTATTGGGCGTGGCGGACAATTCAGGCGCCCGCAAGGTCATGTGTATCAAAGTGCTCGGCGGCTCGCGGCGTCGTTACGCCAGCGTGGGCGACATAATCGTGGTCGCGGTCAAAGAGGCGATTCCTAACGCCAAGGTTAAAAAAGGCGATGTGGCGCGCGCGGTAATCGTGCGGACCAGCCGCGGCGTCAGTCGTCAGGACGGCAGTTATATCCGTTTCGACGACAACTCGGCGGTGCTGGTCGATAATCAACATGAGCCGATCGGCACGCGTATTTTCGGGCCGGTGGCGCGCGAGCTCCGTGCGAAACGGTTCCTGAAGATTATCTCGCTGGCGCCCGAAGTTTTATAACCGTCCGGGAGAATTTTGTGATGGCCATGCAGAGCCGAGCGCCCAAATTCAGGATCAAGAAAAACGACATGGTGATGGTGATTGCGGGCCGTGAGCGGGGCAAGACCGGCAAGGTGCTGCGTGTGTTGCCCAATCAGGGCCGCGTGGTAATCGAACGGCTCAACGTGGTCAAGCGTCATTCAAAACCAACCGGCGCGGCCAGTCCGGGCGGGATTGTCGAACGGGAAGCGCCGTTGCAAATTTCCAATGTGATGCTGATGTGCGACCGCTGCAACGCGCCGGTTCGCAGCGGGGTTAAAGTTGAGGCCGACGGTGGCAAGGCGCGCGTATGCCGGCGCTGCGGCGAGCCTTTGGGGAACGACTGATGGCCGACGAGGAAAAAAATCAAAAGGCGAAAGCGCGCCAGAGCAAGGGCGCCGATAAAGGCAAGGGCGGCGCACGCGTCGGCGGCGATAAGCGCGCCAAGGGACGCGCGGAGCAAGCCGTCGCGCCGGCCGAACCAGTGGGCCCCGAGCCTAAAATTCCGGCACGGCTGCGGCTGCGTTATGAAGGCGAGATCGTGCCCGCGCTGATGCGTGAGCTCAAAATCGACAACAAGATGCGGGTGCCGAAGCTGGATAAGATTGTGATTAACATGGCTTTGGGCGAGGCCCGCGAGAATGTCAAAATACTCGACGCGGCGGTGGCGGAAGTCGGTGAACTGGCCGGGCAGAAGCCGGTGATAACCCGCGCGCGCAAGGCGATTTCGAATTTCAAGTTGCGCGAGGGCATGCCGATCGGGGTGATGGTGACGCTGCGCCGGGAGCGCATGTGGGAATTCTTCGACCGCCTGGTGAACGTGGCGATGCCGCGAGTACGCGATTTCCGCGGCGTGAGCGACAAATCCTTTGACGGCCGCGGCAATTATTCACTGGGCCTGCGCGAACATACGATTTTCCCCGAACTTAACCTAGACAAAATCGAGAAGGTCAAGGGCATGACGATTTCGATCAACACGACCGCGCATAGTGACTTCGAGGGAATGACCCTGCTGAAGGCTCTCGGGATGCCGTTTCGTGGCGCCGGCGGTGAACGCGCGAGCGCCGTGGTGGGGCAGGGGTAAGCGAGATGGCGAAGACCTGTCTGCGGGTGAAGGCGGAGCGCACGCCCAAGTTCAAGGTGCGGCGGTATAACCGATGCCCCTTATGCGGCCGCTCACGCGCATTTTATCGGCGGTTTAAAATGTGCCGGCTGTGCCTGCGCAAGCTCGCCTTGCGCGGAGCGCTGCCGGGGGTGGTCAAGGCGAGTTGGTGAAGCGGCCGGTTTCAGATGCAATGGAATCAGGAATTTAAATGTCCCAGACCGATCCGATCGCGGAATTGCTAACGCGTATTCGCAACGCGATGCGTGCGCGCTACAACGAGGTTGAAGTGGCTTACTCGGGCCTGCGCGAGGCAATTTGCCGGGTGCTGTTGGCGGAAGGTTTTCTCTCCGGAGTGGAAACCGCGGGCGAGACCTACCAGCGCAAGCTGACCCTGGGGTTACGCTACTCGGCCGAGCGGGAGCCGGTCATCCGCGGTATTCAACGGGTCAGCCGGCCCAGCTTGCGGCGCTATGCCGGAGCCAAGGAGATACCACGGGCGTCGGGCGGAATGGGGTTGCATATCGTGTCGACGCCGTTGGGAGTGATGACCGACCGTGAAGCGCGGCGGCGTAACGTTGGCGGCGAGATTCTGTTCAAGGTTTGGTAGGAACGGCGATGTCGCGAATAGGGAAACTGCCGGTGGTGCTCGACAAGGGCGTTAAGGCGACGCTCGCGGGCGACACGCTCAAGCTTGAGGGTCCTAAGGGAAAACTTGAGACGCGAGTGCATGCGGGGCTCATGCTGGACCTCCAGGATTCGCGGATCGTGGTGAAGCGGCCGGGCGACTCTCAGCAAGAGCGCGCACTCCACGGGCTTACGCGCAAACTGGTCGCCAATATGGCCGAGGGCGTGAGCAAGGGCTTTACGCGGGTGTTGGAGATCAACGGAGTTGGTTATCGGGCGGAGGTCAAGGGTCATCTGATTAACTTCGCCCTGGGCTATTCGCACCCGATCGTTTTTCAGCTTCCGCCGGGCGTGACGGCCAGAGTTGAGCGCCAGGTGACCTTGACTCTGGAAAGCGCCGACCGTCAGTTGCTGGGCGCGGTGGCGGCGCAAATCCGCGAGCTGAGGCCGCCCGAGCCTTACAAGGGCAAAGGCATCAAGTACGCTAATGAAAAGATTCGGCGCAAGGCCGGCAAGGCCGCGGCCGGTTCAAGTGCGACCTAGAAAGAAAAACGATGGCTTTTGAGCGAGTCGAGAAGCGAAGAACGCGCCAAGTGCGAGTCAGGCGCAAAATCCGCGGCAGCGATGAACGCCCACGTCTGTCCGTTTACCGTTCATTAAATCATATCTATGCGCAAGTGATTTCGGATCAGTCGGGTCATACGCTGGTCGCGGCCTCAACCGCCACGCCGGACTTGCGTGACGGTATCAAGAGCAAGCGCAGTGTCGCAGCCGCCAAAGCGGTCGGTCAGGCGCTGGCGCGCGGATGCCTGGAGCGTGGTATCACGCGCGTGGTTTTCGACCGTAACGGATTTCTCTATCACGGCCGCGTCAAGGCGCTGGCCGACGCCGCCCGCGAGGCGGGTCTCATACTTTAAAATGCCGGCAAGGAACTAACAGGAAAAACGCCGTGGCTCAACGAATTGACCCGCAAGGGCTGGATATCAAGGAAAAAGTGGTCCACATCAACCGTGTGGCCAAGGTGGTTAAAGGTGGCCGGCGCTTCAGTTTCAGTGCGCTGGTAGTGGCGGGAGACAGTAACGGGCTGGTGGGATTCGGTCTCGGCAAGGCTAATGAAGTGCCTGAAGCGATTCGCAAGGGAGTCGAGCGCGCCAAGAAGAGCCTGATTCGGGTCCCGCTCAGGAACGGCACTATACCGCACGAAGTGCTCGGGCGGTTCGGCGCCGGCAAAGTGATTCTCAAGCCCGCCTCCGAGGGTACGGGAGTAATTGCCGCCGGCGGCGTGCGCGCGGTAGTCGAATTGGCCGGTATCCGCAATGTGCTGACCAAGCGGCTGGGTTCCTCGAATCCACATAATCTGGTCAAGGCGACGCTGGAGGCCTTAACCGAACTTAGAAACCCGGCTGACGTCGCGCGGTTGCGTGGTCGCACCGAGGAGCCCGCTCCCGCGGCTTGAAAAGAGAAGACCGGCAATGGAAAGCGAGACGATTCGGGTGAAGCTGGTGCGCAGTCCGATCGGCACCAATCAGCGCGTGCGGCAGACGGTCAAAGGTTTGGGCCTTACTCGGGTGGGCAGCACACGCACGCTCAAGCGTAGCGCGGCGGTGCTCGGGATGCTCCGGCGGCTGCCCCATCTGGTGGTAGAGGTGAAGGAAGAGGCCGCTTCAAGATGAATTTAAAGGAATTAAAGCCGGCCCCGGGCGCCGTACGGCGCAAAAAACGAATCGGGCGGGGAATTGGTTCCGGGCATGGCAAGACCGCCGGCCGCGGACATAAAGGCCGCGGCTCGCGTTCGGGTGGTAATACGCCACCGGGGTACGAAGGCGGGCAGATGCCGATGCAACGGCGAGTGCCCAAACGCGGCTTTCGCCGCTTGCCCAAGAATCAGGCGCGGCGGGATGAGTATGTCACGGTCAACCTCGCGCGGCTGGCCGATTTTAACAACGGGGATGTGATTGACCCGGCCATCTTGGCGGACCGTGGCTGGGTGCGCCGTGAACGCAAGCTCAAGGTGCTGGGCGGCGGCGAATTGAAGAGTAGAATCACGGTTCGAGCGCATGCCTTTTCGAAGAGCGCGCGCGAGAAGATCGCAGCTTTGGGCGGCAGTGCCGAACTAATCGCGAATTAGTCAAGGTTAGAAAGGCTGAATGCTTGAAGGTTTTTCCAACGCGTCGCGCATTCCGGAGTTACGCCGGCGGCTGCTCTGGACGGCCTTTTTTCTAGCGGTCTACCGGATCGGCGTGGCGGTGCCCACGCCGGGAATCGACGGAAATGCGTTGCAGGCGTTTTTTAACGCGGCCTCGAGCACTTTGTTCGGCTGGGTCAACCTGTTCTCAGGTGGCGCGCTGGAGCGATTTTCCGTCTTCGCACTGGGCATCATGCCCTATATTTCCGTCGCCATCATTCTCGACTTGTTGAAAATCGGCTGGCCCTATTTGGATGAGTTGTACAAGGAAGGCGAAGCCGGGCGCCGTAAAATAAGCCAGTACACGCGTTATGGCACGGTCGCGTTGTCGATCGTGCAGGGCATCATGATCGCGTACTCGCTTGAAAAGATTCAGGCGCCGGGCGGGGGTTCAGTCGTCTATCACCCGGGTGTGCGATTTATCGCGATGACCGTGATTACCGTCACCGCGGGTGCCGTGTTCGTGATGTGGATTGGCGAGCAGATCACCGAACGCGGCGTTGGCAATGGGATTTCGCTGGTGATCATGGCGGGAATTGTGGCGCGCTTGCCCAGTGCGTTGGGTACTACCGCGCAATTCCTGCGTGAAGGCGAGATGAGTGTTTTCGTCCTCATCGGCATCGTCTTGATTGTGGTCGCGGTGACCGCCGGCATCGTCTATGTCGAAACCGGGCAACGTCGCATCCCGGTGCAATATGCGCGACGGGTGGTTGGGCGGCGCGTTTACGGCGGACAAACCTCGCATCTGCCGCTAAAGATCAACACGTCGGGAGTTATCCCGCCGATTTTCGCGTCTTCGATTCTGGTATTTCCGGCCACGGTGGCGACCTTCGTGCCGTCGTTCAAGGCTTGGTCGGGCTATCTGACTCCCGGCGGTTTGGTCTATAATCTCATTTACGTCGCGCTGATTATTTTCTTTTGCTATTTTTACACGGCCGTCACCTTCAATCCGGTTGACGTTGCGGACAATCTAAAGAAGTACGGCGGGTTTATTCCGGGTATTCGGCCGGGACGATTCACCGCCGAGTATATTGACCGCGTGCTGTCGCGTATCACGTTGGGTGGCGCGATTTACGTGAGTGCGGTATGCGTGTTGCCGACTATTTTGATTCAGCGCTTCAATGTGCCGTTCTACTTTGGCGGCACCGCATTGTTGATCGTGGTCGGCGTGGCGCTGGACACGGTGGCGCAGATCGAAACCCATCTGCTGACGCGCAATTATGAAGGTTTCATGCGTCGCGGACGAGTCAAGTCCAAGCGTGGAGGTTAGACGTGCGGTTGGTATTGCTCGGTCCACCGGGCGCCGGTAAAGGCACGCAGGCACGGATGCTGGAAGCGCGCCTTGGCGCACCGCAGATCGCCAGCGGTGATTTGCTCCGACTGGCGGTGCGCAACCGTACGGCGTTGGGAGTTAAAGCGAAAGCCTTCATGGACAAGGGTGCGCTGGTACCCGACGAACTGGTGCTGGGTTTGGTTGACGAGCGGCTGAGCCACCCGGACGCGGTGGCTGGATTTATCCTGGACGGGTTTCCTCGCACTGTGGCGCAGGCGGAGCGGCTGAGCGTGATGCTCCAAGGGCGCCATCAGCGGCTGGATAAAGTGATTGCGATCGCGGTTCCCGATGAGGAAATCGTCAAACGGATTTCGGGACGGCGGACGTGTCGCAATTGTGGTGAGATGTATCACGTGATTTTCGATCCGCCACGCAACGTTAACCTTTGCAATAAATGTAACGGCGAGCTTTATCAGCGTGATGACGACGCGGAAGATACCGTGCGGATGAGGCTTGAAGTTTACGCGGCGTCCACTCGGCAGCTATTGGACTATTACGGCGGCATGGGATTACTGGTGGAAATTGCGGGTGTTGGACGTCCCGACGATATCCAGGGGAACATCCTCGATGCGGTCGGGATCGAGCCGGCGGCGGCCTCGAAAGAACGGCGGTGATTACGCTTAAGAGCCCTGAAGAAATCGCCTTGATGCGTCAGGCGAGCCGCATTGTTGCGGAAATTCTCGAAGAACTGGCGACAATGGCGAAGCCGGGCGTGAGTACGCTTGAATTGGATCGGCGTGCGGAGGAATTGACGCTAAAAAAAGGTGCCCGGCCAGCGTTCAAAGGCTATAAACCCCACCAGGTCGAGTATCGTCATAGCCTGTGCGTGTCCATCAATGATGAGATCGTGCATGGCATACCCAAAGCCGGACGGAGGCTTAAGGCGGGCGATATCGTCGGGCTCGATTTTGGTGTGGTGTACGAAGGATTTTACGGCGATGCCGCGCGTACCCTCGCGATTGGCCGGGTGAGCCGGAGTGCGGAGCGGCTGATGCGCGTGACGCGTGAGGCGCTTTATAAAGGCATTGAGCAGGCGCACGTGGGTAATCGGATCGGTGATATCGGACGGGCGGTGCAGCACGCCGCCGAGAGTGCCGGCTTTTCGGTGGTGATTGAATTCGCCGGCCATGGGATCGGGCGCCGGTTGCACGAGGACCCGCAAGTGCCCAATTACTTTCGTCTCGGCATGCCCAATCCGCGTCTACAGGAAGGCATGGTGCTGGCGATCGAACCGATGATTAACGAAGGGACTGCGGACTTGGAGATACTTGACGACGGATGGACAGCGGTTACCGCTGACGGTAAACTATCCGCCCACTTCGAGCATTCCATCGCGATCACCGCAGCGGGACCTCAGATTTTGAGTGAGTTGGGCCATGTCGAAAGGTGATGCCATTGAAGTGAGCGGAACGGTGCTCGAGGCGCTGCCGAACGCGATGTTTCGGGTGTCGTTGGAAAACGGCCATCGCGTCCTGGCGCATATTTCGGGCAAGATGCGGATGCACTATATCAAGATTCTTCCGGGTGACCGGGTCACGGTGGAGCTGTCACCCTACGATCTCAGCCGCGGCCGGATTACGTATCGGATGCGCTAGGCCGGTGGTTGAGAATCGCGAGCGACCATAATGAAAGTCCGGGCGTCAGTAAAAAAAATCTGCAAAAACTGTAAGGTGGTGCGCCGCCAGGGCGTGGTTCGGATTTTATGTTCGAACCCGCGTCATAAGCAGCGCCAGGGATAGAACGGCGGGAGAAGGGTTCGATGGCACGTGTAGCGGGAGTCGAGCTGCCCAGAAACAAACGGATGGAGATCGCGCTGACCTATATTTACGGGATCGGTCGGGCCAGCGCGCTCAAAATCCTGGAAAAAGCCAAGGTCGATGCCAGCCGCAGCAGCGATGACCTTAATGCGGATGAGCAGGTGCGCATCCGCCAGGTTATCGACGCGGATTACAAAGTCGAAGGTGATTTGCGCCGCGACTTGCAGCAGTCGATTAAGCGCCTGATGGATCTGGGGGCCTATCGCGGCATCCGACATCGCCGCGGGCTGCCGGCGCGCGGCCAGCGCACGCATACCAATGCGCGCACGCGCAAGGGGCCGCGTAAGATTGTGGCGGGCAAGAAAGCGGCACCATCGAAAGGCTAAACCGGAGCGAGACGGCGCACTCAAGCGCGCGTCGAGCCGATGATTGAGGAAATGGAGTGATCCGTTAAGTTTATGGCTGACGAGACCAGGGAAAATAAACCGGCCGCCGCAACGCCAGCAGCGGGCACGGCGCCAGCGGCACCCGCGCCCCGGCGGCGGCGCACTCGCCGCGCCGTGCCCGAAGGCGTCGCGCATGTGCATGCGACTTTCAACAACACGATCGTCACCATCACCGATCCGCAGGGCTTGGTGGTGGCATGGTCAAGCGCTGGTTCGGTTGGCTTTAAAGGATCGCGCAAAGGCACGCCGTTCGCGGCCCAGATGGCGGCTGAAGCGGCCGGGCGCAAGGTGGCCGAATTCGGCATGCGCTCGGTGATTGTCTACGTCAAAGGACCGGGTGGCGGGCGCGAATCGGCGGTGCGGGCGCTGCAATCCGCTGGCCTCAACGTGCAATCGATCAAAGACGTGACGCCGATTCCACATAATGGCTGCCGCCCGCCCAAGCGGCGCCGGGTCTTAACCGATTCGCGTAACGGCGCTTAAAGAGGTTAAAGCGTGGCAAGAAATCTAGGTCCGGTATGCCGCCTGTGTCGGCGCGAAGGGCTGAAGCTCTTTTTGAAGGGCGAACGCTGCTACACTGACAAGTGCGCAATTGAGCGGCGCAACTATCCGCCGGGAGCGCACGGGCAGGCGCGTACACGTTTTTCTGAATTCTCGATCCGATTGCGCGAAAAACAGAAAGTCAAACGGATTTATCGGCTGTTGGAAAAACAGTTCGCGGAATATTTCGAGCAAGCCGAACGGATGCCTGGAATAACGGGTGAAAATCTGCTCGTGCTGCTCGAACGGCGGCTCGACAACGTGGTTTATCGGCTCGGCTTCGCCAGTTCGCTGGCGCAAGCGCGCCAGTTGGTACGGCACGGCCATATCGTGGTCGACGGCAAAGTGGTTACGATCCCGTCGTTCCTGCTGGCGGTTAATCAAGTCGTCGGAATCGGTGAGAAGAGCCGGCAAAAGAAAGTGATCGTCGAAGCCATGGAATTGGCACAACGCCGCGGCTTGCCGCCTTGGATGACGCTCGAGCGCGAGCAGTTTCGTGGCGCGATGCGCGCTCTGCCGGCGCGTGCCGACCTGACCATGCCGATCAGCGAAAAGCTGATCGTCGAGCATTACTCGCGCTAAGAGGAATTGCCGGCAAGCCCGGGCTGAGACCCGAAGCAAAGCTGTCTCCGGTAAAGTGCACCATTATGCAGAATGATTGGCGTGATCTGATCAAACCCAAAGCGGTGGATTTCGAGGAGAAGGAGTTGAGCCCGACTTACGGGCGGTTCTTCGCCGAGCCGCTGGAGCGGGGTTACGGAATCACGATCGGCAACGCGTTGCGCCGCATCTTGCTTTCCTCATTGCCGGGCTATGCCATCACGGCGGTGCGAAGCAAGGGTGTGTTGCACGAATTTTCGACCATACCCGGAATTAAGGAGGACGTGACCGATATCGTCCTCAACTTAAAGGAGGTGCGGCTGCGCCTCCATGAGGGGGACCAGCTAACCGCCACGCTCAAGGCGAAGGGTGAGGCGGTGGTGACCGCGCGCGATATTACTGGTGGCGCAAGCCTCGAAGTCCTCACACCCGACCAGCATATCGCGACTCTCGATAAGGGCGCCGAGTTGGATATGGAACTGGTGATCAAACGCGGGCGCGGCTACGTGCCGGCGGAACGCGGCGAAGATGAGGAGCCGATCGGTACGATTCGGCTCGATGCGATCTTCGCACCGATCAAAAAGGTCAACTTCGTCGTGACCAACGCGCGCGTCGGCCAGCGCACTGACTATGACCGCCTCGCCCTTGAAATCTGGACCGATGGGTCGATTTCACCACGCGAGGCTTTGACGTACGCAGCGCGGGTGATTCGCGATCAGATGTCGATTTTCGCCGGTGTCGAGGAACAGGCGGAAATCGAAGTGGCGGGTGAGCGTGCGGAAATCCGTCCGGCCTTCAACGAATATCTCTATCGGCCGGTCGAGGGTCTGCCGATCTCGGTGCGGGCGTTCAACGGCCTGCAGAACGCCGACATTAAATATATCGGCGAGCTGGTGCAGCACACCGAACAAGATATGTTGAAGATCAAGAATTTCGGCCGTAAATCCCTCAATGAGATCAAGGAAGTTCTGACCGACATGGGGCTTTCGCTCGGCATGCGGCTGGAGAATTTGCCCTCACGCGGCGAGCTTGACCGGATGTGGGAGGAACAGGAGCGGCGCGAATCGGCCTGACCGGCCGGCTTGCGTCCGCGGAGATTGTACCGATGCGTCACCTCAACCAGGGTCGAAAGCTCAACCGTACCTCGGCCCATCGCAAAGCTCTATTTCGCAATCTGGTGCTGAGCCTGATTCGGCACGAGCGGCTCAAGACCACCGATGCGAAGGCCAAGGAATTACGCCGCTACGCCGACCGCATGGTTACGCTCGGAAAGCGCGGCGACCTCAGTGCGCGACGGCTCGCTTTCGCCTTCATGCAGTCGCGTGACGCGGTCAAGAAGCTGTTTGACGAAATCGCGCCGCGATTCAAAGATCGCGCCGGCGGCTATACGCGGGTGGTCAAGTTTGGCACGCGACGCGGTGACGCCGCCCCGCTGTCGATTATCGAATTCACCGGCGAGAGCGAGGCCGGCGGGGCCAAAAAACGGCGTAAGAAGAAGCCCCCGCGAAAAGAGGAACAGCGCGGCGAACGCCGGGCCGCGGTCGGCGCCTGAGTCCGAGGCTCCAGACGCGGCCATAATCACGGCGGTATTGCCGCTCCGGGCGGTGACGGGAGATTCCTCCCGCCACCGCTCGTTATTTTCCGGGCGTGATTTGCGGCCAGCATCGCGGCCGCGACGCGTCGTGAATCGTTTGCCTGTTCCCGTTCTGATAAAATCGGTACGAGGCGGGGTTAACCATGGCGAATGAATTGTCCAAGCCTGACAAGTTTTTCGTAAATCGGTTCGGTCTGAACGATCGCGCGCTCGAACATATTCTAGGCAGCGCGCTCGAACGCAAGGCCGATTATGCCGATCTTTATTTTGAATATCGCAACGCCGAAGGACTGGGCCTCGAGGAATCGATCGTAAATCACACCAGCAAAAGTGTCTCCCACGGCGTCGGCGTACGCGTCTGCGCCGAGGACCGGACTGGCTATGCCTACTCGGACGAAGTCACGGTCGACCGTATGCGGCTGGCGGCCGAGACCGCGCGCGCGATTGCGGACCAACGCGGAAACGAAATTGCCGCCGTTCACGTGGGTGAGCGGGTGCGCCGTCATGAATTGTACGCGTTGGCCAGCACGCCGCTCGAGGTGCCGCTCGAAGATCGGGCCGGTCTGCTTAAACGAATCGATGAGACCGCGCGCGCGGCCGATGGGCGCATCCGCAATGTGATGGCATCGTTCACGACCGAGCAAAAGATCGTGATGGTCGTCAACAGCGACGGCCAGCTTGCCGCCGACGTACAACCGCTGTGCCGGCTCAACGTCAGCGTAATTGCGGAGGACGGCACCAGCCGTCAGGCCGGCAGTTTCGGCGGCGGCGGCCGCGTCGAATACAACTACTTCCTCGAGCATGAGCGCTGGCGCGACTACACCATGAAGGCGGTCAGGCAGGCCCTCATCAATCTCGAAGCCGATGACGCGCCGGCGGGTGAGATGGTGGTGGTGCTGGGTCCAGGATGGCCCGGAATTCTGCTGCACGAGGCGATAGGCCACGGTCTTGAGGGTGATTTCAAC
Organism: Binataceae bacterium (SeqCode); assembly: GCA_050736615.1. Lineage (GTDB taxonomy): Bacteria > Desulfobacterota > Binatia > Binatales > Binataceae > JBOHWJ01. The sequence continues at coordinate 16,888 of JBOHWL010000065.1, forward strand.
CGCAAACAGGTTTCGGCCTTTTCCGGGCGCATCGGTCAGCAGGTCGCCAGTCCGCTTTGTACGGTAATTGACGATGGTACTATTCCGAATCGGCGCGGCAGCCTCAATGTGGATGATGAAGGCACGCCGACCTCGCGTACGGTACTGATTGAAAAGGGCATCCTGCGCGGTTATTTGCAGGATCGGCTTAACGCCCGGCTGATGAGGATGGCGCCCACCGGCAACGGCCGGCGCGAAAGTTTTGCGCATGCGCCGATGCCGCGGATGACCAATACCTTCATGCTGCCGGGCGAGGCGGCTCCGGAAGATATCATCAAGTCGGTCAAGCGCGGCCTTTACGCGGTCAGCTTCGGCGGCGGTCAGGTCGATATCACCAACGGTAAATTCGTCTTTTCCGCCAGCGAAGCCTACCTGATCGAGGACGGTCAGGTCACGCGACCGGTTAAGGGCGCGACGCTTATCGGCAACGGTCCTGACGTGCTCACGCGCGTTTCAATGGTGGGGCACGACCTTGAATTGGACTCCGGCGTCGGCACCTGTGGCAAGGATGGCCAGTCGGTGCCGGTCGGGGTCGGGCTGCCGACGGTCAGGATTGACGGAATCACGGTCGGCGGCACGCGCGTCTGATTCAGGGGAGAGACTGCGATGGCGGAAGTGGATACGGCGTTGGCCGAATGGGTTCTGGAGCAGGCGCGCAAACGCGGAGCCAGCGCCGCCGAAGTGTTATGCGTCAGCGCCGAGTCATTGGCTGCTGGGGTGCGGCTCGGGCAGGTCGAGAAGCTCAAGAGTTCGCGGGAACGGCGCCTCGGCGTGCGCATCTTTGTGGGGCAATCTTCTGCGACGGCGGCGACCGCCGAACTCGAGCGCGATAGACTCGAAGAATTCATCACTGAGACCGTCAAGCTCGCGGGCTTAACGGCTGCGGATCCGTGGTCCGGACTGCCGGAACCGGCACTTCAGGCGAATTCGTTCCCCGATTTGGACCTGGTTGATCCCGCCCACGGAATTGTTGACGCGCACCATGCGCTCGAGATCGCGCGCCGGGCCGAGAACGCGGCGCTCGGATATGATCAGCGGCTCAAAAACTCGGAAGGGGCCGAATTCGATTCCGGCCGCTACAACGTCCTGTTTGTCAACAGCCAGGGATTTGCTGGCGGATACGCCGGCACCTCGTTCAGCCTGGGTGTCGCGCCCATCGCGCAAGACGATGGCGGCGCGATGCAACAGGGCCATTGGTACACCTCGAGCAGGCATTTCGATCAATTGGAAGATGCCGAAGCCGTAGGTATAACCGCGGCCAAACGCGCCTTGCGGCGGCTCGGCGCGCGCAAGATCAAAACCACGCGCGCCCCGGTGGTGTTCGATCCGGATATGGCAGCCTCTCTGCTAAGGGCGTTGGCGGGCGCGATTGCTGGTCCGGCGCTATACAAAAACGCGTCATTTCTGATGGGCAAGCTGGGCGATCAGGTAGCTCATTCATCCGTGACAATTTGGGACGACGGCTTGCGCAAGGGCGGCCTCGGGTCGAAGCCGTTCGACGGCGAAGGATTGCCGACCAATCGCAAGCAAGTGGTCGGACAGGGGGTGTTGAAGACCTACCTGCTCGACAGCTATTCGGCTCGCAAGCTCAAGCTCAAGCCAACCGGCAACGCCTCGCGTTCGGTCGGCGACGCGCCGGGCGTCAGTCCCACCAACCTTAATTTAGAGCCGGGCGTGCGC
>JBOHWL010000066.1:0-40999 GCA_050736615.1 Binataceae bacterium (SeqCode)
ACCGCACCACCATCCCCCCCACATTCTCGCTGCCCTCAAGCAGGTCAGGAATAGCACACCACTGGTCTTCGTCGGAACGGAACTGTTCGAGCGCGCACTCGGGCGGGCTGTGGAAGGGCGAATAATCGGATGTCATCGCATCATCCGTTGCCTGTGGTCTGTCGCCATCGGGCAGCTCCTCCGATGTGATAAACTGTCAGTTAGCGACGTTAGTCTAACTGTGGTATGGAATCAAGAGATTATTTAACGCTGAATGTTTTTTTGACATCATACTAAATCAAATAATGAACTCTTGCATTCTAGATAAATAGCTACAATAATTAGTTGGCGCTTTAAAGCAACATGTGATTCGGCGAATTGAGTTCCTCCGCGACACATCGGCGGGTATTTCGGCGAGTGCGTCGCCAACGAGACACGATATGCGCGAAGCAAGTGATATGCGCGAAATAGGCCGCCGCTTTGAGCGGACGGGCCATGTCGCAGGCCGGCATATCCGACGCCGCATCGGCCGATCGGGCAATCACCGCGCAAAGCGATCCACGCATGTGGCGTGTGAAGACCTGCGCGCGCACTATGGCCGCAGCCGCGGTGCCGCCACCGCCACGGTGCATGCCGATCGGCGCGGAGATTACTCCTGGCCGATCGGCACGCGCCGTGCTCGCTACGCTGCGTGCGGGTTCATGCCGCCAAAGTCTGAGGGTTGGCAGCCGGAAGCTCACGGCGGACGCGGTCTTCACGTGGAGCGGAAAGTGGTTTGCCGCACGCCGGATAAGGGTTTTTGAAGACGAAATGGCGGTCACCATCGAGAACGTCGAAACCGCAGGCGCCAGCCTCCGTCACCACCCGCGCAAGCCGCTCTCCTTCGAGCACCATCGCCTGCACATGGATTTTGCCGCCGTCCAGTGCGCGCGCGTACGGCCACTCGATAGGTTCGCCGACCCGGGCAAATCCTTTGTACATCCAGCTCAGGTTCCACGGCTTGTAAATGGGATAGACCAAAAGGGCCTCGGCTCCGAAGAGTCCGGCCAATATCCATCCCGCGTGGCGGGCCAGACGGGCGGCGCCGGGTTCCTGAGCCCACAATTCGCCGGATTCAAAAACGGCCTCCGGGCGGTAATGACTCAAATCGGGTTTGGGATAGCTCTGGCTGAAACTGCCGAGGTCGTGCGTAACGAAACCAGCAATCATCTGATGGGGGTTGGGTCCTTCATTATCAAACAAAGCGTAGAGACGGCCGAAAGCGAGATGCACTTCGCCGATAACCGAGTGTTTGGTTTCCGAGAATCCGGCGCCTCGTGTCATCCTGGCCTGAACCAGATTATGCGTGAAGAGCCGCTTCTCTTCATCGGTGTTGAGCCGTCGCAATTCCATTATGGTCCTCCTGCGAGGGCGTCTACGCGCCCTCAAAATATATTCGTCGGGAATATTCCACCGATGTCATGCGCATAAGCGCCAAAGTGTTTGGCCCGCACGAGCGTGCCGGCAAGAGCTTGTTATTGCCACGGGCGGGCAACAGCGCAACCCGTCAAGGGCCGCGAGCAATTGCGCCCGGCGCCTCTTGAATCTTGGCTTTATGGTATGCGAGGCGAAGCAACCGATCCGCCGCTCACCTCCTTTCGAGCAGGAGACTCGAGGCCGGCGGGCGCCACGATGTGCGCATGGCCGGATCGTTGACGCGGGAGCGCGTTGGCCAGTTCCGGGCTATCCAATGGGGCCGTCTCACCCATGATGAGCGTTCGCTAACTGTTTGTTGTACTAGCCTAACCTGACCGTTGTCGGACACAACTTGCTTAATAGCGCTAGCTAGCGGTTAGTTGCAAATCGGCGGCGCGTCAATAATAATAGGCTGCAAAGTTTTCGGCGCGGACCAATGATTGCCAAAACGAGCAAAGTCGACCGTGTAATTGCGCAAGTTCTGAGCCGCGCCTGTGACAGCACGCTGGGCCAGATGCAATCGTGGCGCAAGCCGGAGCCTGATATTCGCTGCGTGGTCCGCAGCGATTATGTGCGCAGCGTCCGCAGTTATCTCGATTATCGCGGACTTAGCCTGATGGTCGGCGCGTTCGCGCGAATTGAACCGGGCTTCAATCGCGAACCCATCGCGGCGAACAAGTCGATTAATTGGCTGGAAGATTTCGCGGAGCGCTTGCGCGTGCATTTCAAGGCCGCGCCGTTTGCCGGCACTGAAGGATTGGCCCTGCGTGGTTTCTATGTTACGCGTGGACGCGCGGCGCTCAAGCGGCCTTTGATCTATGTCAACACCGCACATCATCCAACCGCGGTTTCGGCTACTTTTTGTCATGAATTTGGCCATCATTTGAGTTCCGAGTTATTTGGCCCGCAAAAGGAGCCGGTGCATTTTTTCATCGACGCTGACTATGCCGCTCATCTAAAGGAGCCGCATGAGTTGGCCGCTGACGCGATGGTCAGCCTGGCTGCGTATCCGCAGCCGCTGGCACGCAAAATCTTCCCCGCCGAGTGGAACTGGGGTCTGGTCGCGCGCGCGCGCAATCTGCCTGAAGCGGCGCTGAACGAAGTGCGCGCGCACATCCGGCGCTTTTATGGCTTCGATCTGATGGAACGGATTCCAGCCAACCAGCGGCTGCATTACTTATCCGGCATGATTCATTACGCAAAATTACGTTGGGCGTTGTTAGCAGAGTATGACTTATGAAGAAAAAGAGTCTGGGTCCAGTCCTCAAACGGCAACGCGAGGCGTTGGCGCTAACTCAGCGTGAGTTGGCGCGCAAGCTGAACGTCAAGCCAAGTCACGTGGCCTATCTCGAGAACGATCGGCGCCGGCCGTCGCTGACACTGCTCAGCCGGATTGCCGACGTGCTCGGGCTGGAGAAGGAGCCCTTGTTCCTTCTGGCGCATCCCGAGGTCAGTTCCTTGCTCAGCTCGCGGCGTGAAGCCTCCGAGCCACGCAAACCGGATCAGGCCTGGCGCGACTTTTCCGGCAATAAGGCCTTGCTCGCGCGGCACAACGTCAATTCGCGGGAATTGCGCGTGTTGTCGCAGGTCAACCTGCTGGGCAAGGTCACCGCGCCACGACATTTTCTGTTTATTCTCAACGCCATCCGGCAGGCGGTCGAAGAAGAAGATTGACCTCAAGGGGCGGCCGATTACCTCGAAAGTGGTGTTAGGGGCTGCCGCCAGCACGATTGCCGGTGCTTCCAAGGCCGGCGCTTCGCCAGAATGACGCGCCGCTTGTCGTCGCGCCGTTCTGGTCCTATCCTATCCTCATGTACTCAGCGATTTTTTCAACAGGAATGAAGATCGCCCATTTTCTCCCGCCCGCAGTTGGTGTAAGCCAAGAATATAACTGACCGTCGTCCCTTCGTGGAGTGGAGGCGCGAATGGCTGGCGACAATGTCTCCCGCCGGCTGATCAGATTTTGGTGGGTAGTAGCCTTCGTATTCGGTGCTGTACTAGGCACCGTCTCGACGGTTGTAGTCGGCCCGCGCAATGCGATTTGGATGATCACCACTTTCGGCTTGATTGCCGGGGCTGTGGTCGCCGTGGTCGAGCTAGGTGGTGAGCGGCCGGCTTATGTTAATCGCGCTCTGAGCCGCCCTTGGTTTACCCCGGCCCGTGCCAGGATCAAACCCGCTCAGCATAAGCCGACCAAGGACAAACCACCGGCACGACGCGGGCAACTACACGCCGTCACGGGCAAAAAGATCGCCGATCCGCCGTCTCGGGGTTCCTGACAGTCGGTTAATTGCCGCACTGACATCGTTCGGCCCGACACGGTCCGGGGCGCGCTTTGGGTGACTGGCTTGCCGCCACCGCAGTGTGCAAAAATCCGGCATCACCGCTGAAGGTGGCGGCGATAATCGTATAATCATTCGTCAAGGGTGGAGAATTTGGTCATGGCCAATACGAACGAAGGCTGGCGAATCGAGGGCACTTATTTCGAATCGTGCAACTGCGAGCTTTTATGTCCGTGTTTGTTAACTCATGCGCAAGCACGGCCGACCGAGGGACACTGCGACGTGGTTCTGGCAATCCATGTCAGCTGCGGCAATTATGGCCGGACCGAAATTTCGGGACTCAGCGCGGTCCAGGCGCTGACCACCCCGGGGCCGATGTCGCAGGGCGGTGGAACTTTGGCGGTTTATATCGATAGCCGTGCCAGCACTGATCAACGCGCGGCGATGGAGGCGATTTTCACCGGTAATGCGGGTGGACCGCCGTCGTTGATGAGCGGCATGATCGCGAATCGGCTACCCACCAAGACAGCCGCCATCTCGTTTAGTGAAGACGGCCGCAAATGGCAGGTCTCCATCCCGGATGTCACCGAGGTCACGGTCGAAGGTGTGGTTGGAGCTGGCAACCAGGTCGTTTGGCTCGAGAATGTCGGCCATCCGTTCTCGCGCCGACTGGCGGCGGCCAAGGGTACCAGCAGTCACTACCGTGACCATTCGATGAACTTCGATAATTCCGGCCGCAACGGCCATTTCTCGGCAATCAACTGGTCAAACGCCTAGCTTCGCCCTGCGGCCTCAACCGCCGGCTGCGGCGCATGGCAAGGCTGTTCATCCAGGAAGGCGCACTGCCGTGCCAACGGCCTCTGAAACCACGCGCACCGCCACGGACCGGATCATCGATTGGCCGCCGCTGGAATTGCGCGCGCGGGTGGTGATTTGGGCCGGACTCGGCACGATCACACTTCTGGCCTGGCTCTACCTTATCCGGATGCCGATGACGCCGGGAGACCTGGGCGTCGCCGGTGCGCGGATAGCCGCGCTGATGCCTCCCGAATGGGCGCAGGTCTGGCTCACCTTCATGATGTGGGCGGTGATGATGGTGGCAATGATGGTGCCGAGCGCGGCGCCGATGATCACGACCTACGCCCGCATCGCGCAGTCGCGTGCAAGCGCGACTCACCGCGTCTGGCTGTTCGCATTCGGCTATATCGTCGTATGGATTATCTTCAGCGCCGGCGCAACCGCCGCCCAGATGGAACTCCGGCGCCTTGCCCTTGTCGACAACGCGCTGAGCGTCGCACCGATTGCGGGAGGCGTAATCCTGGCCGTCGCCGGAATCTACCAGCTCACGCCATTAAAAGAGGCTTGCCTGGGCGGATGCCGCTCGCCAATCGGTTTTTTTATGACGCAATGGCGTGAAGGCGGTGGTGGTGCGTTCAAGATGGGCCTCAGACATGGCGCACTATGCGTGGGATGCTGTTGGATGCTGATGGCGCTCCTGTTCGTCGCGGGAGTGATGAACCTGCTGTGGATAGCCGCGATTAGCGCGTTCGTACTGCTCGAAAAGGCGCTTCCCCAAGGACGTACAGTCAGCAAAGTGGCAGGTGTGGCGCTAATCGCGATGGGGATTGCGGTGGCGTTAAGCTGACGCGAAGATGCTCGAATTTCAATGACGCGCTTCTCTCAAGAATCGAGCGGCGGCCTGCTCTACACGATCGGCCATTCGACTCATCCCATCGGGGAATTTCTCGGGCTCCTGCGCATGCACGATATTCAAGTGCTTGCCGATGTGCGTTCGTTTCCGAGTTCGCGGAAATGGCCGCACTTCAACCAGGCGGAGCTCAGCCGGGCGGTCGAGGATGACGGTGCCGAGTATCGCTGGTTTGCCAGTCTGGGTGGCCGGCGCAATTTGAAGCGTCCCGATTCCCCCCATACAGCCTGGCAACACCCCGCTTTCCATTCCTACGCGGACTATGCGGATACGCCAGAATTCGAACAGGGTCTGACCGAGCTGACGCGGCTTGCGGAACTCCGCACCGCAATCATGTGCTCGGAGGGACTGTGGTGGCGCTGCCATCGGCGCATCATCTCCGACCACCTGACGGTGCGCGGATGGCGGGTGTTACACATCATGCCCGATGGAAAAACGAGCGAGCATCGGATGACGGAATTCGCATCGGTGCGCGACGGCCGTTTAATCTACGATGGCGGGCCGCTGCGGCTCGATTTGAAATGACGTCGCCTTTCAATCCTTGCCCGCGTGGCGCTGAAGATAAGCGAGAATGGTGGTCCGCTGCTGGGCGGTGAGCGGCGGCTGACCCGCCGCGACGATCCTTCCCTCCATCATTTTGACTTGCTGTTGCCACATCGCGGCAGTCAGTGCGCGCGGATCATACGGCCGATGGCATACGCCACATCGCTGCACATAGACCTGTTCCGCCGCCGACCCGGTTTCTGGCAATGGACGCCGCGCGCATCCGGCGGCAGTAATAGCCAGGGCCGCACCCAAGGCAATTGCCAACAGATAGCGGCGGTTTTGAAACCTGAAACCTGCAATCCTCATTTTCATTGCCATCGTCGCGCAACCGTACTTGGAAACCTCCGCACAAGTTCTTTTTTCATTCTTTAACGCGGCGCGCGGACGGGTTGGGCTGAACCCGACTCAGACTCGTTCGGCTCCGCTTCGGTCCGCCAAGTATGCTCGCCTCGCCGGCGGGGCTTCGTGGTGCGGTTCAGCGGCCGCCGCCATCGCCGGTATGTGTCCGCCATCTCAGCCGCGTAAGCAACCGGCCGACATACCAGGCCGCGACCACAAGCGCCATCCATTCGATTTCCTTGAACCAGTATTGATCGAACGCAACCAGATATCCGAAGACGAAAAACGCCGCGATTAGCGCCAGTGCCGCATATCCCGCCATGCCAGCGAACTTTCTCACGGCAGCCGCGAGGCCGGGAGCAAACGGCCGAGTTCGTTCCGCAGCGCATCAATCAAAGAGCGACGCTCAGCATCCGGCAGCGGCACCTTGCGCTCGCTTTCGGGGCGAGCCCATACCGGCTCCAGACGGCGCGGGTCGCGGGCCTGGCGCGGGAATAGGTGCCAATGCACGTGCGGCTCCTGGTTTCCCAGACATTCGTAGTTCAGCTTTGACGGCTTGGTGACATTCCAGATAGCCTCGCCCAACTTTATCAACTCATCAAACAGGCCGAGGGCATCCGCGCGCTCGAGCAGATGAAGTTCGGTCACGTGCCGCTTGGCCAGCATCACGCAATAGCCGCGATAGAATTGCGCGTCGCCGAGAATCACCCAGCTATGCGGCAATTCCGCAACCGTATGCAACTTACCCGCGGCGGCGCGCTCGATGAGTTCGCATATGCCGCATGCGGACGCACTCGGAGGTTCCGCTCCCGCCGTCATGACGATGTCTCCGGAGCGGTCTCGGGCACAACGCGGATAAGCCTGACACGGGCGTATTTCAGCAAGTCGGCGACCGTATGAAGCTTGTATTCCTTTTCGTAATAGACGCTGCTGATGCCGGTATTGATCAGCACCTTCATGCAGTGGATGCAGGGCGTGTGGGTGACATAGACGTCGGCGTCGCGAATCGCACTGCCGTTACGCGCCGCCTGGGTAATCGCGTTGATCTCGGCATGGATGGTGCGATAGCAGTTCTGTTCGAGTTCACCATCCGGAGTGCGTGATTCGTAGATCAGGCAGCCCACTTCAGTGCAATGCGGCAAAGCGGCCGGCGAACCATTGTAGCCGGTGGCCAGAATGCTGCGGTCGCGCACAATTACCGCGCCCACCTTGGCCCGCAAACAGGTCGATCGCTCCGCCACCACGCGCGTGATGGTCATGAAGTATTGGTCCCAGCTAGGTCGATGGCCGCTTCTCAACAGTGATACTCCACGAATTGCGAGACCTTGAACCGCGGGTCAAAGCTCGACTCCCAGCGCGCGCAAGGCCGAGTTGCCCGGATTAGCCGGCGTATGCATCATGATGCTTTTAATCGGCGGCGCGCCCGGTTGCTGCGCCGGATTACCGGTAGGCATTTGCCATGAAAACGGCACCTGGCTGAAGACCAGTATGAACAGAACAATAGTGGCAAACGCCGCCGCTTTGCGCGAGGGAGGCAACGGCGTGTCGGCATCAAGGGTCGAGGGATGGCCCAGACCCAGAAGGATCAGCAGCACGAACCAGAACAGCCAGCCAAACCAGAAATTCAGCCCGAGATAATACGGAATCACCACCATCAGGATGCAGGCGAGCGCAAACAGCCGCGAGATTCGCCGATGCCATCGCGAGCCGAATAGCGAATAGATAACGTGCCCGCCGTCGAGTTGGCCAACTGGCAGCAAGTTGAGCGCCGTAACAAAAAATCCGAGCCATCCCGCGAAAGCAATTGGGCTCAAGTTAACGTTGACCGTGTTGGGATCAACTCCCAGCATCACTCGCGACAGGCCCCAGAACAGGATTGAATTGCCGAGTTGCAGCCCGCCTTGCGAAGTGTCCAACGAGGTGATCGTGGAATTGTGCAGGCCATAGAGCACCGCGACCAGCGCAACCAGCATACCCGCCCATGGCCCCGCCGCACCGATATCGAACATCGCCCGGCGCGTCCGTGGCGGCGTCTTCATTCTGATAAAAGCGCCGAACGTGCCGATGAAGAAGAGCGACGGGTATGGCGCGGGCAGAAAATAGGGCAAGGTGGCATCGACACCATAGCGGCGTGAGGCCACATAGTGCCCCATTTCATGTGCGCCCAAAATCAGCATCAGAGGAATTGAAAAGCTCAATCCCGCGATCAGATTGGGCAGCGTTTGCGGCAAAAAAATTGAAACGCCGGCGCCGGCCATGTCCGCGCCCGCCATCGTGGTGGTCAGGAGGGTTAGGAAGAACAGGACGATATTGAGCGGCGCAACGCGGATCGGCACCCGTACTATTTCATGCGTGGGCGCGGGACCCGGCGCTGCTTCATAACGCGGGATCTCCGCTAACACCGGCGAAATGTCCTTGCTCGCGGTAAAGTCATCCATAGGGCCGAATGCTAACCACCCTTGGCAGGCCGTAATATTACCGATGCGCCCACGCCGGCCTTGAATCGCGCCGCCGCGCTGCCATCACGTACAGCCATCTCCAGCATATTGAAGCTTCCAAACGTGGCGAGAGGGGCGCCCCGGGGCGCATCACCGTAAGTCCTGCGAATCTCAATTGGCGCGCCGCGTCCGATCCTAACCGAAAGCCTACGGCCGGGAAAGTGTCGACGTAGACGTGCAACCGCCGCGCGATCGATGTTGGTGACGAGATTGCCGTATCGATCCTCATATATGACCGCGCCACGAATATCCGCCGGCGTCTCACGCACCGGCTCAAGCTCGAGCCGCTCGAGGTTTTCACGCTCAGGCCCTAGCAAACCGGGCCGCACTCCGCGCCATAGATGAGCGGCGGCCGGCGCAAAAATATCCCGTCCATGAAAGGTCGCACTGAGGTCTGCTAAGCGGTAACGCGGCGAGCGCAACTCGATCACGTGCGCGACCGCAGCCTGCCGCACCGCCAGCCACATCAAGCCGTTATCGGGACCGACGAAGCGTGCGCCGGCGCGGGTTTCCACCGCAATCGGCAGCCGCGCGGTGCCAACTCCAGGATCGACCACGGCTAGAAACACGGTGCCTTTGGGGAAATAACGCCAGCATTGTTCCAGCGCCAACGCTCCCGCCACGACCGATTGCGGCGGCACGCCATGCGTAATGTCGATTATCGGCGCTTGCGGCGCGATCGTGCCGATCACTCCCTTCATCGCCGCCACGTAATGGTCGCGATAGCCAAAATCCGTGAGAATCGCGATTGGAAAGCGCGCTTTGACCGGCATACGGGAGTCAGTCTGCCGCGGCGCGGCGCGCGCGGCGGCGCGCCAGCTCCTCGCGAATCGCGGCCGCCAGAAGCGGAAACATCAACTCGTGATGTCCGGTCAGAGCAAAGGCACGCCCACCGTCACGCGTGGGCCGTTCCAGCACGTTCATGCGCGGACGGTATTGTCGAATGAAATCCATATCGACGGCGGTGAAATTCTTTACCTTGCGCCCCAGGTTACGCGCGAGATTGAGCGCCTTAAGAAAAACTTCCGGCATCACCACCGCCGAGCCCAGATTTATCACGACGCCGCCCGAGAGTCCGGCCACGACGGCGGCCAGCCGGCGGAAATCCGTCATGCTGGCTTGTCCGATCGCCGCTCCATCGGCGGCCGGATGCATATGGATAATGTCGGCCCCTAAAGTTACGTGCACGGTCGCCGATGCGCCGACTTGGTGAGCGGCGGCAAATATGCTGATATCGCGAAACTTGAATCTCGATTGTGCAATCTCGCGCCCGATCACTTCGCCGAGTCCGGCGCCCTCGGAAGCCGCCGTTTGTGCCGCCGCATTCAAAAAGGCGCCGGTCTCCTCGGCCATGCCGAAGCTGCCGTCGGCAAGCCCGGCGCCAACGTCCTCGGAGGTGCGTCCGGCAAAGGCAAGTTCGAAATCGTGAATAATCGCGGCACCATTGGTTGCTAACGCGCTGATCGCGCCGTCGCGAATCAGGTCGCGGATAATCGGGTTCAGACCGACCTTGATCGGATGCGCACCCATCATCAACAGCAATGGACGGTTGTGCATTCGGGATGAAGCAATGCGTCGCGCGATTTCACGCACATCCGCGGCCGCAAGGGTCTGTGGCAAGGAGTCGAGAAACTCGCGGAAGCTGCCGCCCGCGTGCAGCGAGTGGGCGAACTGGGCGCGACCAACCACACGCGACAACGTAACTAGCTTGCGCGTGCGCGCCCTTGACACGTCAAGCGGCGACGGAGGCTTCATCACGCAAGGGTAACTTAGGGAAATTTCTCCGCAAATTCATGGGACGTCAAGGCTAACCGATGCGCGCGACCATCGCCAACTATGGACCGCACAGCATTACTGGCAGGCGCCCAGTCGGTTTGCGGATTGAGTGCTGATTTTGCATAGTTATCCCGGGTGACAACGCGCGCGCAAAGGTGCTTGGGGAGGACCATGGCGCGGCGGGGCGTTATGCTCTTGGCCGCGGCGCTCGTGAGCTTGACTCTCTCCCCGGTGATCGCGCGGCCGCAACAGTACAAACTGCCCTCCAGCCGCCAGATTCAATCCACCCTTGAGCAATTGCCGTCGCGCCTGGCCCAGCCGCCTTCCAATACGAATCAAGGGCAACCAAAGAGTTCCTCAAAACCGCCATCGGTGGTCGTCGAAATGAACGATGAGCTCCCGATGTATGAACCGAGCCATTTGGTCATCGCCACCGGCGACACCGTGGAATGGAAGAACAACGGGATCGTCGATCATTCGGCGAGCGACAATGTACAAAAGGCTGACAGCAAATCCGACGCCGAGCTACCTGCCGGGGCCACCCCGTTCTATTCGGGCGCGATTATGCCGGGGCACGTGTATCGTTATACCTTCATCGTACCGGGCGTTTACAAATATTTTTGCGATTCACACGAGTCGGACGGGATGATCGGAGAAATCACGGTCAAGGCTGCGCCCGCAACGTCCGCGGCGGAGTCCAAAAGCGCCTCAGATGTGCATTCGCTGACCCGCGTCGCCCAGGATCCGCCTGCCAGGTAAAGGAACGCGTCTCATCTCTTTAATCGCGCCCCGGCGGAGCTTTTTTTACCCGGCCTGACGGCGAAATCTGAACGCTTCTTCGGCCAGCATGCGATCGATAATGCGCCTTGCGTGAATCGGCCCGGCGTCGCTTTGGATGTTTATCGTCGGAGAACCCGCGGTTAATTCATTCCACTGTTGCTGAAGCTCGAGCACCGACCAGTCTTCCATGAAGGTGCGGTGTATCTCTTCGAACACTGATTCGGTGGCTGACTTGTCGTTGGGCGCGCGATCCTGGGCAATTGCCCAAAAATAATGGCAGGTGGTAGCTGTCTCCGGCGTTATCGCGTTGAGGTTGCGCAAGCCGATGCCGCCTCGCCGATTGCCTTCCGCTGCGCCGGTCCCCGTATCCACGGCACCAGCATAAAGATTAACGAAGCCGGGTGGGTCGAACCGGATAATCTGCCAACGATCGATATTGCCGGCGAATCCCGCGCGTACGTACGTCGGTGGCGGTTCGATATCGATCAGCCAGCGCCTGATGGTGACGGAATTGTCCACCAATTCATTTTCCACGCGTGCTTTTTCAACATTCGCCGCCGACCCGATCGTGCCAGGATGGACGAAGGTCAAGTGAGACAAATCGAGCAGGTTATCGAGAATCAGCCGGTAATCGCTTTTGATATGGAGCCGTTCTGCCTTCGCGCCCCATCCAGGATCGCTAAGCCAGTGAAAGTCGATAAGCGGAGTACCGCTGGCCAGCACGGGGTCCCCCATCCAGATCCATATCCATCCCCATCTTTCGGTAAGCGCGTAGTTCCGGATGCTGGCTGCCGGGGGAACATGAGCCTGGCCGGGAACTTTGGTGCACTTGCCAGAACAATCAAAAACCAGTCCGTGGTAGCCGCATTCCAGCGTGTCGCCAATCAGCTTGCCTTTGTGCAACGGGAAATGGCGATGACTGCAACGGTCTTCGAGAGCAATGGCCTCGCCATTCTCGGTACGAAACAACACGACCGGCTCATTCAGCAGAATACGACCCAGCGGCTGTCTCCCAACCTCCTCCGTCAGTGCGGCCACATACCAGTGATTTTTGAGGAACATGCAGGACTTCCTTGACAGTATTCCGCTTATTTATCGGTCCAGCAATGCGAGTGATAACGCGTTCGCGTGACTAAGTGTAGCGCGAAAATCAATGTGCGAAGCTTCGACTCGGAGCTTCCAGGGGTCAACCCTTGGGCAAACCGAGTTGGCGTTCGCCAAGAATATTCTTCTGAATTTCGCTGGTCCCACCCGCAATCGTGTACTGACGCGAACTGAGCACGCGATTAAGCCATCGCGGCGCGTCGGGCACCATCTCGGTCGCCGCGCCCATTAAGGCGTAGCCGCCCAGCAACTCGCTGGCAAAGCGCGCGATTCGCACTCCCAGTTCGGAACCGAACAGCTTCAGCACCGAACCTTCAGGTCCCGGCGGAAGGCCTTTTAGCCGACGGCTGAGGGAACGCAAGCGCGTGTATTTCGCCGCTTCACATTCGATCATGAACTCGGCCAGGCGCTGACGCACCCATTCCTGCGCCCATGCCGGGCGTCCGTCGATCTGCACACGATGCGCCAGCTCGGCCAGACGACGCACTTGGGCGGAGTGGCCGCCACCACCCGCGATACCGCGTTCGAAGGCCAGCGTGGTCACCGCCACTTTCCAGCCTTCGTTGAGCGGCCCGACCAGATTATCCTTCGGGATTTGCACGTTATCGAAGAAGACTTCATTGAAGTGATGATGCCCGTTCATCACCACCAACGGCCGCACTTCAACGCCCGCCGCGTGCATATCGTCGAGAATCAGGTAGCTGATGCCTTTGTGCTTGGGGGCTTCCGGGTCGGTGCGCGCCAGCAGGAACATCTTATCCGCGTATTGCGCGCCTGAGGTCCACACCTTTTGCCCATTGACAAGAAAAGAATCGCCCTTTAGCTCGGCGCGAGTTTGCAATCCCGCCAGGTCCGAGCCGGCACCCGGTTCGGAATAACCCTGGCACCAGATATCGTCGCCGCTGAGGATGCGGGGCAGATAGTGCATTTTCTGGTCATCGGTGCCCCAATGCATCAGGGTGGGTCCAAACAGGCCGACGCCGGAATAGCCCGGCAGGA
Organism: Binataceae bacterium (SeqCode); assembly: GCA_050736615.1. Lineage (GTDB taxonomy): Bacteria > Desulfobacterota > Binatia > Binatales > Binataceae > JBOHWJ01. Next base: position 13,467 of record JBOHWL010000066.1, read on the forward strand.
TCGGAGCGCGCGCCCTGAAGTACTCCTCGTCAAAGATAATCTGCTCGATAAGCCCCGCCTGGCGTCCGCCGTATTCTCTCGGCCATGAGAGGCCAACCCAGCCTGAAGCGTGCAGCTTATGCTGCCAGGCGCGGCGTTTCTCGAAAACCTCGCGATTGGGCGCGATCCGCTCGTCCATCGGGTCATCGATACACAGATCCGGCGGCAGGTTTTGTTTGAGCCATACGCGAACCTGCTTTCGGAACGCGTCCTGTTCAGACGTATAGTCAAAATCCATGTCGGCGACCTAATTGAGATTGAAAGCGCGCGCCGCGTTTTCCCACAGGATTTTGCGCCTGCTGACGTCGCTTATCGGCTGCTTCAGAACCGCTTCAACTCCCCATGGGAAGGTACCGTCGGGATGCGGGTAATCGGTGTCCCATAGAAAGTTGTTGTCGCCAACCAATTCGATCGCCGCTTTCATAGTAGGTTCGTCGCCGCGGAACGCCACGAAGAAGTTTGATTTGAAATATTCGGTCGGCCGCTTGGTCAGGTATTCATGCTCGGCGTTGCCACTGTAATTCCAATGCTGCTCCATGCGCTGCAGCCAATACGGCACCCAGCCGCCATCGGCTTCCACATGGACAACCTTCAGGTGGGGCAACTTCTCGAGCACGCCGTACCAGATAAGTCCGGCCATCGCCGCCATCGCCTCAAACGGATGTGACAGGATGTGGCCGCTGACATGAGTATTCATGCGATCGCCGAACGACGGCACCGAGGACGAGGCCGAGTCATGCGTGGAAATCGGCTTGCCGGTCTGCTCCACTTCGCTCCAGAGCGGCAGGTAATCATCGTCGAAGATACTGCAGCCGCGCACTGGATTGGGCCGTACGTAATAGCTAACGCAGCCGAGTTGATGGGCACGCTGGACTTCCTTGATCGCTTCCTCCACGCTCTGCATCGGCAAAATCGCGGCCCAGTGCAGGCGATCGGGTTTGTACGAGCAATATTCCGCGCTCCAATTGTTGTAGGCGCGGCAGCATGCGGCGAGCAATTTGGGGTCGTTGAATTGGCGGCCCAGCATTTGGCCCGCCGCGGTCGGATAGAGAATGGCGGCATCGACACCCTGCTCGTCCATGTCCGCAATGCGGCTTTCGGCGCTGAAGCCGGTCTCCCGTGCGCGGCTGAAACGCTCCATCGCCTTTTGCACGCTTTTCAGAAAAGCGGGCGCCGCCATCGGATACTTGCCCTTTTCCCGCGTGAAGGGCTCGCCTTCCACCAGAAAGGTGCGCCGGCCGGAATCGGGCGCCTTGCCCATTTTGGGCGCCTGGGATTTGTAGGCGTCCTCCATGTAGCGCTCCCACATCCATTCCGGCTCCATTTGATGGGTGTCGGCATCGACAATTTTGTATCCATCTCGCATCGAAATTAAACCTCGTAATTCTTTGCACCTTGGATCACAGGGTCGCGCGGCTGGCCGCCGCGTCCGGATTCACGCGCGCGGGATGATCAACGCCTTAACGCCCTGCTTGGCCTTGAGCAATTCGAACGCTTCGAGGCCGTGGGAAAGGTCATAGCGATGGGTCACCATCGGCATGAGATCGACCGCGCCGCTATCGAGCAAGGCAATCGCCCGCCGCCACGATTCCGGCATCCGGACCCGCGACGGAATTATCTTGGCGCCATGAAAAAACAGCGCACGCATCTCCGCGTTGGTGATATCGCGCGCGGGCCATCCAACCTCGACCAACTCACCGTTGCGGCGCATCAACTGGCGTGCCGAATCAAGAAAGCCGGCCGCGTCGAACACCACGTCGGCACCCTCCGGGGGCATCAAGGCGCGCACCTGTTCGATCCAGTCACGATCGCTCGCACATACCGTCTTGAATCCCATCTCCCGCGCCAGCGCCAGGCGTTCGGCATCGACGCTCAGGCCGGTTATCGCGACGGCGGAGACACCCAGCGCCCGCGCGGCGAGTGCCGTGCACAATCCGATGGGGCCCGGGCCTTCGATCACGCAACTGTCACCAGCCCTGAGCGATGATTCTTCGACCGCATGGACCCCGGTCGCAAACGGCTCCAGCAACGCCGCCTGCTCGAGATCCATCGTGCGTGGCACCAGCCATGCGTTCTGCGTCGGCGCAATCGCATATTCGGCGAACGAGCCGCCCAGGCGGCCGGGTTCGAGACAAAAATTGAAGCGGCCCGCCTGACACGAGGCACATCGTCCGCAGGCTCCGAATGGATCGAGCGCCACATGGTCACCGATTTTGAAGCCGCGCACACCCGCGCCCATTTCGACAATTTCACCCGCCGGTTCATGGCCCAGGATAGTGGGCAACTGCGCGACCATGCGATCGGCGCCGAGTTCCCATAGATAAAGATGGAGGTCCGAACCGCAAATTCCGCAGGCCGCGATTTTAACCAACAGTTGACCATCCGCCGGATGCGGCACGGGGGCGTCAATAATTTCGACGCCAAATTCAGGCCGCGTCTTGGCAATCGCCTTCATATGCGATGACCTCCTGTTTCTTAAATACGACTCTGCGATGGCTTAGGTCAAAAGCATTGTCACATCGCCGTCCGCGCGTGGTCAGTATCAGGCCTGCGGACACGTATCGAAGCTGCCGAGCGTGCGCATGAGTTCCCGAATTTCCTCAGACCCCAGCCGCTCAAAGCAATCGGACCGATCGATTATCGTCTCAGTGGCATGCGGATCGAGCAGGCGGCCAAGACAGTCGCGCGCCTTGACCAGATATTCGTCGCGTGGAATCGGCTCACCCCAGGCACCATGCGGGCGCGCACATCGCGCAACGATGCGTTCGTCGCCGGCCAGCTCGACCGTAATTTCCACCCACATCCGGTCGAGCGCCGCGGGTATTTCTTTGGTTTGCCGCAAATGTGTCCTGGAGAGCAATGCGACGATTTCATGCCGATGACAATGCTCGTCGGTGAAGGTGTTGATACGCACCGCACCATAGAGCAGCGCGCATGCGGCGGTATATTGAAAACTGAATTTACCCTCGAGCCCGGTGGCGGGATACGGACGGTCAACGTATTGCATTACCGGCGCGACGATCTCCACGGTTCGAATCGACGCTGCTGAGGGAATCCGCCGCCGCGCCTCCAGCGCCGCGGTGATCGCGAAATGCGTCGCGTACTGGCTCGGAAACATCTTGGTGGCGTATCCGGGCTCGACCATCCGCAGTGGCGCATCGGTGCGCGTGAGCGCCGCCTCATCGTAGTCCGGACCAAAGAAGGCCTGCGCATAGCCGTGCGGCGCCGCAATCACGTCCGGATTGGCGGTGAAGCCGCGCGCCGCCAACAGCGCCGACTCCAGACCCATCGCCGCCGCCATGCCACAATGCGTGCATTTGGTCATGGTGCCGGCGTTGGCCAACAGCGTGCCCGAGCGCGACGCCGCTATCCCGATCGCGTTGCACATCTGGTCCTGACTCAACGCCAGCAGATTCGATGATGCGACCGCGCTACCGATTACCCCGACCATACCGGGCGGATGAAAGCTGAAGGCTCCGGCCTCATATTGCCGCGAGGCCACCCGCAAACGTCCCTGTGCTTCGACTCCGGCAACCAGGGCCGCGATGATCGCGGCGCCGTTGACAGCGTGCTTCTCGGCCAGGGCGAGTATCGCGGGCAACGTGGTGGAAAGCGCATGTGTTGCCGGATTCCACATCGGCTCATAGTCGAGCACATGCATCGCGGCGCCATTGAGATAGGCGGCTCCCACCACCGAAGTTTGAAAGCCACCGCCGATCGCGGTCGCCTGCGGATTGCCGCCCAGATCACGCAGATAGTCCCCGAGAATATGCGGTGCGTCTTCCCGGCTGCCGGCCGCCGCCACGGCGATGCCGTCCAGTACCAGCCGGCGTGCGGCCGCAATCGCGCTGGCGTCGAGTGACTCCCGGGAAATCCCGCGCAGATTCTGGCAAAAAGCCGCCGTCAGGTTCATGTCAGCAATGTCCGCGGGCTGGCACGCAAATCGGCTGGCAAGGCCGACGCTCGCAAGTAAACCACGCCCTCCATCAGGCGGCGCGCGGTGCGATAGACGGTCGCGTTTTCCGCCACCCAACTATCGCCGCGCTTGCGCACCGACGCATCGACGACCGTAATTCCCGAAGGCTGGGCAATTCTCACCGGATCGCCGGCCGCAACCGCCCGAGCAACACGATGCACCAGGCTGCCGGGCAGGCGCGCCGCCACCGCCAGGCACATCGCGCCGGTGAGTGGAACCGCGCGATGCGGCTGCTCCTGCGAGATCATGCGCACCGTCACATCCGCCGCGTCGGCTCGCGTGGTGTCGCCCGCGAGCGTGCGCGCCTGGCGCGGTCCCGTGACCATCGCCACCTTCGGAATGCTCGGGATGCGCGCGGCCGTCTCGGTCGTGGTTGCGATTCCCATCCGGACGCTGGCCGCTCTTCGAATCGCCTCGAGGCGCGCCAGCAGCGCGCCGTTCGCCTCGATTTCCTCTGGCATCTCGATGCCGCTCATGCCCAGCGCCGCCGCATCGACAAAGACGCACGGGTTGGCCGCGTCCACCATGGTCGCCTCAATGGGCCCGTGTCCGGCGACTTCGAGCGTCTCGATCACGCCGCCGGTCGGCAGCAGCCTTCCAGTCCCGGCGCCACCCGGATCGAGGAATTCGAGCTTCACCGGGGCGCCAGTGCCAGCCACACCCGGCAAGGCGAAATCGCCGTCCACGGCCGCCGCGCCATCGTCAATTTGAAAGCGCGAAACAATTATTTTGCGCGTGTTGGTATTATGGATTCGGATCGCGACTTCACCATTGCCGCGCGGCGTGAACAGGCCTTCGTCGAGTGCGAACGGTCCGACCGCCGAGGACATGTTGCCGCAGTTGCCACTGTAATCGACCGATACGCCCTTTACCGAGACCTGGGCAAAGGTGTAATCGACGTCGGCGTCAGCCCGGCTGGGCGGTCCGATCACGCAGACCTTCGAGAGCGACGAAATACCGCCGCCCATCCCGTCGAGCTGGCGCCCATTGACGTCCGGGCTGCCCATCATAGCCAGGAAAATGGGGGCCCATAGAGCGCGCTCGCGGGGCAAATCCGCGACGCGCAACATCACCGCCTTGCTGGTGCCGCCGCGCATGAAAACGGCGCGGAGCTTGAGTTGTCTCATGAAACTTGCCCGGCCGCACTCGCGTCTATGCGCGATTTTGTGCGGCCTCGCGCCCCGCGATACGGCCGAACACCGCGCCCGACATCAAGCCCGAGCCACCCGGATAATTATGATGGAACAAACCCCCGACCATTTCGCCGCACGCATACAATCCCGTGATCGGATTCCAATCGGTGCCGATCACCTGTGCTTGAGCGTTGACCTTGAGCCCGCCGAACGAAAACGTGATTCCGCCGGTGACCGGATAGGCCACAAACGGCGGTGTTCTGAGCTTTCGCGCCCAATTGCTTTTAGGCAGCGCGAGCCCCGCCGTGGCCATGCTGTCGCGGATGCCCGGATTGAAGCCGCCGTGCCCGGCAGCCGCGTTATATTCATTCAGGGTCTTCGTTGCGGTGTCGTGATCCACGTCGAGTTTGCGGATCAGGTCGTCAAGGCGTTCAGCGGTAATCGGCTTGCTGGTTGCGTAACGCGGCTCGAGTAGCTCGATCACATCGCGGTCGAAAATCTGATAAGCCAGCCCACCCGGTTGATTCAGGATAGCGCCGCCGAACTTGGCATAAGTGAACAGCGCCTGGTCCTCACCCTCGTCGACGAAGCGCCGGCCCTCCTTGTTGATCATCACGCCGTAAGGATAGGACAGGCGATTGGTCTTATCGGTCAGCTCGCGATCACCATAAGCGGGCGCCTCCGCGTTGATCGGCGTCGCATGACATCCGCTCCATTGTCCCCACGGCATCGCACCGATTTCCAGCGCCATGCGCAGGCCGTCGCCCTGGTTATACCGGGTGCCGCGCACCTTGGCATGGTCCCACGGACGGCCGAGATATTGCGCGCGCCACGCCATATTTGCCTCGAAGCCGCCGCAGCCGAGCACCACCGAGCGGGCGGAGATTTCATGCACGCCGCTGGTATCCTGCGCAAGCACCCCCCCGACACGGCCGCGATTATCCCGTAGCAGCCGCATCGCGGGACTGTCGTAGCGGATCTCCACGCCCTTTTTTTGCCCCACGTTGAACCACATGCGCGAAAGCCCGACGCCTTCATTGACCGCGCGTACGATCGCGCCTTTCGGCCACTTGATCACGTTGCCGACCCGCACCGCGCCGAGCGTAATCGCGGGCTCGAAGTGGATACCTTCTTCGGCCATCCACGACGCGGTCGCGAAGGAATTGCCGATCAGGATTTCCGCCAACTCAGGATCGGTGCGTGAATTGGTCATACGCCGCAGGTCCGACCAGAACGCCTCGCGCGGATAAGCCTCGACACCCTCGACGAAGCCGGGCAAGTCTCTGGCTTTGGGCACCAGCCGCAGAATATCTTCGACGCGCTCGAACGCCATCCGCATCAAGCCGCCGCTGTAATGCGTGTTGCCACCGCGCATCTCACGCGGCGCCTTCTCGAGCAGAAGAACGCGCGTGGCCCCGGCGTTGCGCGCCGACACGCTCGCCGCCAGCGCCGCGTTTCCCGCTCCCACCACAATTACGTCATAATCCGTCATGACCAGATTGACTCAACCGAATATGTGCTCAGCGCCACGCACCGTCATGAAAATGATTGAAACCAAAGTGCTGACCTCTCGATTGGATATTTGCACAACCTTGCCCGCTCCGGAAACCTGCCGGAGCCGCCACGTCATTCGGCTCGCCGCCGGCAAGGCCACCGGAGCATCGCGATGACGTGGTTCGACCGTCACGCCGATCACTCGGCGGGTGAACGGCTGGGCGCGCTGCTGCGGACTCCGGGAATTCTGCGCGTGCCGGGCGCACACAATGCCTTGGCCGCGCTACTCGCGAAAAAGGCCGGCTTCAAGACCCTCTATCTGTCCGGGGCGGCGCTGAGTGCGAGTCTGGGATTGCCCGACCTCGGCATCCTGGGTCTCGACGAGCTGGTTTTTTTTGCGAAGATCATATGCCGCGCCACGGAGCTGCCGCTTATCGTCGATGCGGACACGGGTTACGGCGGTGTTCTCAACGTGATGCGGGCGGTGCGCGAGCTAGAGGACGCCGGCGCCGCCGCGCTGCAGATCGAAGATCAAATCCTCCCGAAGAAATGCGGCCATCTGAACGACAAGCGGCTGGTCGCACCCGAGGAGATGGCGGCCAAGGTGGCGGCTGCGGCACAGGCGCGCCGCCAGCTCAAGATAATCGCGCGCACCGACGCCGTCGCCGTCGAGGGAATCGAAGCCGCCTTGGCACGCGCCCGCCTCTATATCCAGGCCGGCGCCGATATTATTTTCCCCGAAGCGCTGACCAGTGAAGCGATGTTTCGCACCTTCGCCCGCGAGATAAACACGCCCCTGCTTGCCAATATGACCGAGTTCGGACAGACACCCTACTTTACCGCCGCACAATTTGAAAGTTTTGGCTACAAGCTGGTTACCTGGCCGGTTTCCTCACTCAGGATTGCGGGCAAAGCCATCGCGGAACTCTATCAGCATCTGGCCGCCGCGGATGGCGCGGCGGCGATGCTCGAGCGGATGCAGACGCGGGCGGAATTATATGAAACGATCGGTTACACCGATTACGAACAGCTCGACGCTACAGTTGCGCGCAGCGTCGTGCCACCGGACCTGCGCGACAAAAATCTGGACTGAAGGGCGAAATACCGTATGCCGTCGGGATATGACGTGATAGTGGTGGGCGGCGGCAATGCCGCATTTTGTGCCGCGATGGCGGCGCGGGAAAACGGTGCCAGCGTGCTGGTGCTCGAATGCGCGCCGCAAGAGGAACGCGGCGGCAACAGCCGCTTCACCGCCGGCGCGATGCGTGTCGCCTATAATGACGTTGATGACCTCGTCCGGCTGATGCCCGATCTCACGGAAGAGGAAAAAGCCAACACCGACTTCGGCGCCTATACCGAAACCCAGTTTTACGACGATCTCTGCCGCGTCACCCAGTACCATACCAATCCTGAACTTGCCGACACGCTTGTCCGCCGCAGCTTCGAAACGATGCTATGGATGCGCGCCAAGGGCATCCGCTTTGTCCCAATCTACGGGCGCCAGGCGTTCAAAGTCGGCGGCAAATTCAAGTTTTGGGGCGGTTTGACGGTTGAAGCATGGGGCGGCGGCCCGGGCCTGATCGACGCCGAATATAATCTCGCCACACGCGACGGCATCGAGATCTGGTATCGCAGCCGCGCCCTCGAACTGCTGCATGACGATAGCGGCGTGGGCGGCCTGGCGCTACGCAAGGAGGGCCGCACGATCACGCTCGACGCCAAAGCGGTCGTGCTCGCCTGCGGCGGTTTCGAAGCCAATGCCGAATGGCGCACCCGCTATATCGGTCCCGGATGGGACCTCGCCAAAGTACGCGGCACGCGTTTCAACACCGGCGACGGCATCAGGATGGCGCTGGAAGCGGGCGCGATGCCGTATGGAAATTGGTCGGGATGCCATGCCGTCGGATGGGACCGTAACGCACCCGAATTTGGCGAGCTCACAGTCGGCGACGGCTTTCAGAAGCACAGCTACCCGTTCGGCATTATGGTCAACGCGCGCGGAAGGCGCTTTGTTGACGAGGGCGCGGACTTCCGCAATTACACCTACGCGAAATATGGCCGCGCCGTGCTTGAACAGCCGGGCCAGTTTGCCTGGCAGGTGTTCGATCAAAAGGTCGCTCATCTACTGCGCGACGAGTATCGCATCAAGCGCGTGACCAAAGTCAGCGCGTCCAGCCTGGAAGCATTGGCGGGCAAGCTCGAAGACGTCGATCCCGCGGGATTTCTCGAAGAAGTCCGGGCCTACAACGTTGCCGTGCAGGCGCGCATACCGTTCGATCCCAACGTCAAGGATGGGCGCTGTACCAAAGGGCTTGAACTCAACAAGAGCAACTGGGCCAATACTCTCGACGCACCGCCGTTCGAGGCTTACGCCGTCACCTGCGGCATCACGTTCACGTTTGGCGGACTCAAAATCGACGAGCGCGGCGCGGTAATTAATACCGACGGTGTGGCGATTCCCGGCCTTTACGCCGCGGGAGAATTGGTCGGCGGACTTTTCTATTTCAATTACCCAGGCGGTACGGGCCTGATGTCCGGTTCGGTCTTCGGCCGGATTGCGGGAGCTTCCGCCAGCCGGGCCACGCGCAACGACTGATTGCGCCCGGCTGGCCGGCGGATGGCCGCCGTCCTTTACGCGCTAAGCCACCAGCCTGGAAGCGGCCTCAAGGGCGACCCCGTCGTCACCAAGCAGGAGCGCCTCGGCAGGCTTCTCCCAGTCTTCGTGACGCGGCCCGAGCGGGTCCTGTGCGGTCAGACGATGCTCCACCACCATCCGGGACAGCAACAGTCGCCGGCCGTTGCCGAGCCGCGACGCCTCCCACGCCATCAGCACCGCCGTCGTAACGTTGTACAACGCAGTCGCTGCGATTCTCGCAATCCTTTCCAGAAGCATTGATAGCGAACTGCGCGGCGCGTTCGACTAATTGCGACAAGCGCATCCCGAATTGCGCCGGCACAGCTTGCGCCTCGCGCAGCCGCGCACGCAACTCTTCGGCCAGAATCTTGAATTGACTGCCCTTCCACATGATCGCCGGATCCTGCGAGAGCAAGCGAGGCAGCAGCCGCCGTTTAAGCTCATCGCCGCCATAGCGCGCGATTACGTGGTTGGAAGTATCTGACAGGCTAATCGGGCACATCAGGCCGAACTCGGCCTGAATGAAAGGATATTGGAAACCGTACTTGGCAATCGGCGGAAGTGGTTCATTCCGCTTCTGACTCCGCTGACGCTTTCCACCTGAGACGAACAAACGAGTGGATGCGCTGGTAATCCTCAAGACTGAGCGCGCCAGCTTCATCCACGGGGCGAAACGGAAAACGTGCGGTGCGGCGATACTTCAGCGCTTCAGCAGGCGCGTGACCATCGCGTTGTATTGCTTCGAGACAGCGGAGTGACAAAAGACGCAGTGTGTGAAATTGTGCATAACAGCGCTTGATATAGATAAAGAGCGTCTATTTGATCTCATTGTGGCAAATATTGATTGCTGATGAAGTACAAATCGCTTCATCGAGCACAGGTTTCGAGAGATTGAGCGTTTCGGCCCTAGTTGGATGACTGTCGCATGGTCCTGAATAGACTGCCTTGGCTCAGACGAGATTCGCGTGAGCGGAAAAATATGAGTCGCACACGTTCGCATCTGTTCCTTGTGATCGCGGGCCTGTTGCTGACGGTTGCTCCCGTGAGTGCTCTTAGCCCGGCACCAGGCAAGTCCAGCCGATGGTACGGCTACCGGGCCACGTCTTGCCGGCGCTGATGAAGGCGACGGTTGTTCCATCAAGGGCCAACAGCGGCAATCAGCCAATCACGCTGACGATTGTGTTGCGACGCGACCATCAGGCCGGTTTCGAGCGCTACCTGCATCAAATCTATGACCCGCATTTCAAGGAATTTCATCATTTTCTGACGCAACGCCAGCTCGCCGACCGGTTCGGTCCCTCGCGTGCCGATTACGATGCAGTGCTGGCGTATCTCAAGGCCAACCGCTTCAAGCTCGTCCGCGATTCCGCCAATCGCCTTTACGCTGACGATGCGCGGCACCCGGGCGGAGGCCGAACGGGCTTTCGCCATACGCATTCGCGATTACAACATTGGCCAGACGACGTTTCACGCTAACGATGACGATCCCAGACTGCCGCGCAGCTTAGCCCGGAAAGTCGAGTCGATCGCTGGGCTATCTGACCTCGCCCAGCCCAAACCAGCATGGAAGGCTATCGTTGATGCCTTTTGTTCGATCGGTGTGCAATTGGCGTCTGAGAACAGTCCGGACTGCTTTCAAAAGTGTAACAACCTGTATGGCGGCGATCCGAATTCACAGGCCTGCAAAGAGTGCATCGGGCCGGTTAAAAAGAAAAAACTCAAGGACTGCGAGACCGAGCGCGGGATTAAACAAGCGTCCAATGGACCGACAGTGGACCCTGGCTCATGGCTGGGCATGGATGGTACCGGTCAAACAGTCGGGCTGATCGAGTTCGACAATTTCAGCCAGAGCGATGTAAACGATTACATCAATGCCTTCGGCCTTCCCGCCAAGCTCAGTAATTTGAGCGAGGTGAACGTCGGCGGCGCCGCGCCGATCGGGGCGGTGAAAGCGAAGTCTTACTCGATATCGACGCGGTGATGACCATCGCGCCGGGCGCCAAAGTCGTCGTCTACGACGGTACGGGCACGTTTCAGTCGCTGTTCAATGCGGCCATCAACGGTGGCGCGACGGTCATCAGCGATAGTTGGGCCTACTGCGAAGATCAGACCACTCTGGCCGATGTGCGGAGTATCGATTCGATCTTCCAACAGGCCGCCGCATCGAACATCAGCATCTTCAACGGCGCCGGCGACAGCGGCAGCACCTGCCTCGACGGCAGCCCCAACACCGTCGCGGTGCCGGCCGATTCACCTAATGCGACCGCGGTCGGAGGGTCTTCGCTTACCGAGGGTGCGCTCAGCTTATACTAGAGCGAAGCATGGTGGGACGGCGTTGCCGCCACCCCGCCGACCGGCCAGGGCGTTTCGGTGTAAGCAAATTCTTCAGCGTCCCGTCCTATCAGACCGGACTGGCCGCCAGCGGGAGATCGGTACCAGACGTGGTTACCAACGCCGATCCGGCCAACGGGGTGGCGATCTGCCAGGCCGATAATGGCGGATGTCCCTCCGGTTTGCGCTACGGTGGCACCAGCGTGGCTGCGCCAGAATGGGCAGCCTTCGCCGCGATTCTTAACCAGGCGGAAGGCAAAAATCTCGGATTCGTCAATCCGTTGCTCTATCAACTGGCGGACAGCGACGCGTTCCACAATGCCGCCTCGATGAACAGCGATTTCGCCCACGTAGGGTTGGGCTCGCCGAATCTGGACGCGATGCAGCTCCTGTTGGCGAATCAGAGCGCGGGCGCGGTCGATGCCTCCATCTCGGAAGTCGATATCGGCGATAGCGATACCCCGGAGCCGCCGTCGGGCTTCCCGGCCGATGGCACGGCCAAGGTCAATGTCGTTGTGATCTTGCGCGACAGCAACGGCAATACGGTCAGCGGCAAGACCGTCACTCTCACCGCCACTTCCGGTACTGACGAGGTCATCACGCCTTCCAGCGGCGTAACCAACGCCGCCAATGGCGCGGTGATTTTCAAGGTGTCCGATACCGCCGCCGAAGCCCTGACCCTCGTCGCGACGGACAGCACCGACGGAGTTCAGCTAGACCAGAAGCCAAACCTGCCTTTTTTCACGCCGCCGGCGGCGGCGGTCAGCCTCGTCGCGGGGCCGTCGCAGGTGACCGCCGATGGCGTGACGCCGGCCACCATCACGGTCACGCTCGAAGACAGCCTGAACCGTCCAACTCCGGGCAAGCTGGTCACGCTGGCGCAAACCGGCAACTCGGTGATCGGCGCTCCCAATCCGCCAGTGACTGACAGCAACGGCCAAATCGCCTTCACGGCGGTTGATACCAACGACGAGAGCGTGACCTATACCGCGACCGATGTCACCGATGATTATTTGCCGGTTCCACAAGCTGGCACGGTCACGTTCAGCAACAGTGTGGCGTCGGGTTGCGCCGCCGGCAATCCGGTGGCAGCGCCCGGGTTCGTGGTGGCGCCGTTCGCCACCGGCTTTGCCGCTCGCAGTTTCTCTTACGACGGGATCAACTTGGTGTGCTCGGGCGCGCTCGCTCCCGCCTTCGACGCCTCGGGCAACGCCTACGTCTCAGATGTGTCTGACGGCAATATCTACAAATTTCCGCCTGGCGGCGGCGTCGCCGGCCCCACCACCTTGCTGACGACAACCCCGATAGGTCCGACCCTGGGCCAGCCGGTGTTCGATAACGGCAATCTCTACGTCACGCGCTTGGTCACCTCGCCCACCAATCTCAACTCCGGCGTCATTTTGCAGATCGACCCGTCGACGGGAGCGGTGATGAAGACGGTGATGACGGGTCTGACCTGTCCCGCGTTTCTGGCAGTGGATCCACTTACCGGCGATCTCTTCACCGCCGACAACTGCTTTGGGCAGTCGGCCGGCACCGAGCTCTGGCGGATTTCCAATCCCGGTGGGGCAAATCCCACACTCAGTGTCTATGCGACTCTCCCGGGCGTGCAGAACGGTGGCATCTCATTCACGCCCGGCGGCACGATTTATCTCGCGGGCGGCGCCGTTAGCGGAAACGGCTTTGTCGCCCAGGTCAGCGGCACGAATGTCTCGCCGACGACCGTGATCACGCTATCGGGCGTGATTCCAAGTTCGCAAGGCCTGCTCGCGGAAGGCAGCCAAGCCAACGAGGGCGCCCAATTCCTGGTCCTGAGTCAAGCCGGCGGCAGCAGCCCGTTAGGCCAAACCATGACCGAGGACCTCACGGTCAATCCGCCGGCGCAAGCCTCGATTCTGTCCAACTCGGCGATTAGTAATAGCACATTGGTCACCGGGCCGGACGGCTGCTTGTACGGAGGCCTGAACAAATGCGGTGTACAAGGTGACCGATGCGGCCGGCAAATGTCTATATACTTCGGCCAACGCGCCGGCGACCTTGACGCCCGCCCCGCCGACCGTCTCGCCCAATCCGGCGCAAGGCTCGGCGCAGAGCTTCACCGCCAGTTTCCATTACGCAACCGTGCCCGACGGCACCCCGGTTCTGCTCAGCGTGAGCGGCGCCAACCCGCGAACTCTGCAAGCCAACACCGTCGGCGGCGTCGCCCCCTTCAGTTACACGGCCGCGCATCAGGGGGTCGACACCATCTTCGCCTCGGCGACGGTTGGCAGTACGGCGGTGGCGTCCAATCGGGCGGTGGTGACCTGGGGCGCCGGGACCGACGTGACCTTCCTTACGCTCAACCAGAGCCCGACCACTGGCACGACCAATCACCCGGTCACGCTGGCGGCGAGTCTCACCAACGTGTCGGTGAACCCGGTCGCGCCGATTCCGAATCAGCAGGTAAGCTTCACGCTGGGCAACGCGGTCTGCTCGAGCACCACCGACGCCAACGGCAACGCAAGCTGTCAGGCGACGCCGGGCGGCAGCGGCATCGTCACACTCAGTGCGAACTTCGCCGCGGCTTCGCAGTACAATGCGTCGAGCGACTCGAAGAGCTTCAACGTGCTCACGCCGACGCCATCGCCGAGTCCGACGCCGACTCCCACGGCAACGCCCACTCCGACCCCAACTCCTACGCCCACCCCGACAGCGACGCCTACTCCGACTCCTACGGCGACGCCGACGCCGACCGGACAGGGGCGTCTGCTGATTCTGCCGCCCGCGCTGCTGTTCGCCGCACAGAGCGGCGGCCACACGTCGTTGCCGGTGTTCGTAACCAATCTCAGCCGCTTCGACGTGAGTTTTGACAGTATCAGCACCAGCGGCGCGCCGTTCTCGCTCCACAATAATCGCTGCCGCGGGACGCTCAAGCCGCTGCGCTCATGCTCGTTGCTGGTCGAGTTCAGCCCGACCCGCAACGGCCATTACGATGGCGTAGTGACATTCGCGGATAGTGCTGAAGGAGACCCGCAAACTGTCAGCCTGCATGGCATCACAGTTACTCGCCACCTCGGCGATCACAACCGCCGATGATGCGGGCCGTGGTCAGCATGAGCGGAAACAATAACTCCGCAGCCGTGATGCAGGTTTACCGCCCGCTCGACGGCGGGATCGAGCCGCCTCTGATGCACGATCGCATCGCCCGACGACGTTTGGGGCGGGCCCTTACCCTCAATAGCTGGCGCGCTGACTTCCCGGCAGAGCAGAAAACGGGCGGTGCGGGGATAATTCAGCGCTTTAGCAGGCGCGTGACCATGGATTTGTATTGCTTTGAGATCGGCGAGCGATAGAAGACGCTGCGGGTGAAGTAAGGGTCGCCCGCATAGAACCATTCGTATTGTAGCTGACGCCCGCCGAACGGCTCGCCGATCATGTCCCAGGCGAGCTTGAACAATTGCACCCGGTCACGCGCGGTGACGTTTTTGCCGCGCAGGTATTTCTCCAGGTAGCCCGCGATCTCCGGATTGGCGAAATCCTTTTCCGTCGGCGTCATGATCAGGCCGCTGCCGCTGAGCTGCCGGATCACTTCGGCCGCGCGCATCTGCGCCTGCGGTATCAGCACCCATAGGGTCGCCGCGAGCGTGCGATGGGGTAGCGAACGGGTTGCGCCCGCCACGATCTCCTCAGCGGCGGCGCGCACCAGTCCAGCGGCAAGTTCGGCGTTCGCTACGAGCTCGCCTAACTGCGCCTGCACATGGAGCAATTCGTTGCGCCCGATGGTCTCCGCCAATTGGCAGGCAAGGCCGGCGAGAAACCGCAGCTTGACCATTCCACGGATAGAGCCCTGCAACTGCGCATAGCCGGGCGTGCGCGCCAAGATGCCATTGAAAATTTCGATATCGCCCTTGATGAAGGTGCGTTCCCACGGCACCAACACGTCCTCGAAGATCGCCAGCGCGTCTTCCTCGTCGAAACGCGAGCTCAGGGGGCGGTCGAAATGGCCGCGCCCGTCGTCATAGGGCTCGCGGCAAATAAACTTCAGCCCCGGGGTGTCAACCGGGATTGCGAAGCAAATCGCGTAAGGCTCCTCGCCCGCGCGGCGTGGGTAGAACGGCCCGACCCAGAGCTCGTTGGCAAAAGGCGCCAACGTTGAGAGCATTTTGGCGCCGCGCACGATCAAGCCGCGATCGGTTTCTTTCACGATGCGCAATACAGCGAAGGGATCATCCTGCTCGGCGGCATTGCGCGAACGGTCAATCTGCGGATCGACCAGCGTATGTGTAAGACACCAGTCGCGTTCGCGGCATTCTTCGTAGTACCGCACCAGATTTTCGCCCCAGCGCGCGTCCCGCTTGCCAGCAAAGACATGCGCCACCGCGGCATCGGTCACCAACGCGTTGCAGAAATCCGGCAGCCGCCCCATCAGGCCGAACGTCTGCTCGGCGCGGAACTCTTCAGCCGCTATTCGGCGTCCGGCCGCTTCCGTGTTCTCGGCAATTAAAAAAGACGTGCTCACCGGCTCGCCGGTGGTGGGTGACGGATACGTGAGGAGGTCACGATGCGATTGCTGCAAATCATAAAGCGAGGCCAGCGTCGCCACCACGCCACGAAACGGCGGATAGGCTGTGACGTCCTTCACCCGTTCGCCATTGGCGAAAATAGTGCGCCCGTCGCGCAGGCTTTCGATGAATTCGGTGCCGGTACGGATTCCCATGAACGAAGTTTATCGGCAAATGCGCGTCATTAGTCCAGCACGCCCATCCCGGGCCAGGAATCCGAATTATTTGACCAGCGCCGCCGAGGAGGTGCTTCCGTTGTTGACGCGGCTCGAATCGATCTCGGCCGGGACCGCGCGAGCGCCGGCAGGCAGCGGATGTGGCGACCATTGGTCTTCCCATTCGCTCCACATGCCGCGGAGATCCGGCATCACCTCGCGCGCGAAAAGTTCGGTGCTCTTGCGCACCAGCTCCGGCGGCATCGAGCCCATGTGAATCCCGGTGATGAGATGGCCGCAATTGAGACTCTTCATCGCCTCGCGCAGCCGCTGACGCACGGTTTTCGGCGAACCGGCGATGATGATGCCGCCGTCAATCAGGTCCTTCCAGCTATAGTGCGGCTTGAGCGCGACCGGCAGTCCTGATTTCAACGCCGCCCTGATTGAATTCTGGCTGCGATAACCGGGGGCGTCGGTGAAATTCTGATAAATGTGAAGACAGCGGTTGTAGAAGTAATCCGCATGCGGCGCGAAGTCGCGTTCCGCCTGCTCGTCAGTCTCGGCCACCACCACCCCCTGGGCAAACGCCATACTGTAGGGATTGAGCGGCTTGCCCTTGCGCGCCATCGTCTCCCAATATCCGTCGGCGACCTTTTTGGCCGCGACATAGCCGAAGAATGAGAGGAAACTGTACTGATAATCGTGATCGGCGCAAAAATCCCAGGTCTCGACCGAACCGCCACCGGGAATCCAGATCGGCGGATGTGGCTGCTGCAGCGGCTTGGGCCAGAGATTCACGTAGCGCAACTTGGTGAATTTACCATTAAAGCTGAAGACGTCCTTTTCCGTCCACGCGCGGATTATCAGCTCGTGCGCTTCGCGATATTTCTCCCGCAAGGTCGCCGGCACTTCCCCATAACAGAAGTTCGTATCCATCGCGGTGCCGACCGGAAAACCCGCCACCAGCCGCCCGCCGCTCATTACGTCGAGCATCGCGAATTCCTCGGCCACACGCACCGGCGGATTGTAAAGCGCGATAGAATTGCCGAGCACCACCAGGTTGGCATTACGGGTCCGCCGGGCCAGCGCCGCCGCCATCAGATTCGGCGACGGCATCATGCCGTAGGCGTTCTGGTGATGCTCGTTGACGCCGATGCCGTCAAAACCCAGCCGGTCGGCGAATTCGAGTTGATCTAAATAGTCGTTATAAAGATGGTGGCCGCGTTTCGCGTCGTACAAGTCGCGCGGAATATCCACCCACACGCTATGGTATTTGCTGGTGAAGTCATCCGGCAGGTATGGATATGACATCAGATGAAATGCCGTGAATTTCATCAAACCATCCCCTTGGGGCGAAATAGCGATCGTCTCACGCTTATTTCATCATTTCGGGCAACACGTCGGCCAGACCCGGTTCATTGGCGGCGAACTCGAGCTTGTCCATCCCGCCGTAATGATTTTCGCGCATCCTGGCGATGTACTCCGGCGGATTGTCACAATAAATCTCGAGCTGGTTACCGTCGGGATCACGGAAATAGATGCTCTTGGTGATGCCGTGATCGACAGTTGAGAGGATCGGCACCTGCTTCTCCTTGAGCTCTTGGTAGGCGGCGCGCAGATGGTCCTCATCGCGCAAGCGAAAGGCGATATGGACGAGGCCAACCTGGCCGCTTTGCGGCGCGGGCGCGTCCGCTCCCACTTCGACCACCGCGATCTCGTGATGGTCGCGGCCGTCGCTGGCGAAAAATGCCATTTTAATTTTTGGCAGCTCGGCCATCAGCCGCAAGCCCATAACTTCGGTGTAGAAGCGCCGGGAGCGTTCGAGGTCGCGAACCTTAATCACGACATGGCCAATCCGTTGCGGGCATATCATGCGAGCAGCCCTCCTTCAGTGGCGATCATGCGTCTGGCGCGAGCGTATCCGAGCTTCGCCCAGAATACCAAGCCGTGGCGAGTTCAACCAATCCGGTCAGAATTTGCGCGGGCCCAAAAAGACCGCGTTGACGCCATGTTTGGATTGGGTCGCCGCTCTTTTCGGCTTCTTCAACAATTGACTGGCAAGCTCGTGCGCCGCCGGCATCAGCTCGCCACGGCTGACCACCCGGTTCACCATGCCCCAGTCATAAAGCTCCCGCGCCGAAAAGTGACGGCACATGATAATCGCTTCACGTGCCCGCCATGGTCCGAGCGTAGCGGTAAGCACGTCGGCGGGACTACCGACGTAAGGCGCCGCCAGATCAACCTCGGGCACCCAGAATTCAGCCTCTTCCGCCGCTATAACAAAATCGAAAGCGGCAGCCAGTGCCCATCCGCCGCCGACCGCGTAACCGTTGATTGCGCCGATCGTGAGACAGTCAAGGCGCGTGATCAGATCGAATACGCGCCCGATAATGCGCGGCAAACCTTTGTTGCGTTCACCAAATAACCGGATACGTTGAGCGGGGTCGCTCACACCCTTGGCCGCGCTCATGTCGGCGCCGGCGGAGAATGCAGCGCCACTTCCCGTCACGATCAGGACACGGGTAGTGCGGTCGTCGCGCACCTCCTGGATCAGGCGATCCATCTCGGTCATGACCTCGCGGTTCATACAATTGCGCCGCTCGGGCCGATTGAAAGTGAGCGTGGTGACCGCTCCGTCTCGGTCGATCAGGAAGTTGTCAGACATCCGGAATTATCTCCTCGAAATCGCCCTACGAGGCGTCGCGTCGATCATTCCACCACGGTGCCGTTGATTTGCGCCTTGGCATGAACCACGGCGGAGCGCTTTTTAGCCGCCAGCCCATGCGCCAACTCAAGCGCCGCCGGCATCAGCTCGGCCTTTTTCGTCACCCGATTGAGCAGGCCCCATTGATAAAGTTCGTCGGCTTTGAAATGGCGGCAAGTAAAAATAATTTCCTTGGCGCGGGCCGGTCCGACATGCCGCGCCAGCCATTCTTCCATCGGGCGCGGGCCCGGAGAACCCAGGTCCACCTCGGGCATCCAGAATTCCGCGCTATCGGCCGCCAGCCGCAGATCGCAGCATAAGGCCAGAAACCATCCGCCGCCTACGGCGAAACCGTTCACCGCGGCTACCGTCGGGATTTCGAGATTCAGCAACACATCGAAGCATCGGCGCAGCAGATGGCGCTGGCCGCGCGGGTTTTGCGCGAACAGGCGTTGGCGCTCGGCTGCATCCGTGACACCTTTTAGGCGCGAAATGTCGGCGCCCGCGCAGAAGGCCGCGCCCGAGCCGGTGACAAGCAAAGCGCCGGCCTCCTGGTCGTCGCGCACCGCCAGCAGATTGCGTTCCAAATCGGTCAGACTGTCCAGGTTAATCGGATTGCGCTTTTCAGGACGGTCGTAAGTCAACACGGCGACACCCCGATCTTTTTCCAGCTTGAAATAATTTTCCATCGCTCCCTTCCTTTATCTTGAACGCACCTCGCGGACTCGTCATTCTCAACGCAGCTCGCGGACTCGCCTGCTCGCTTCGCCTGCGGCTCCGCTGGTGCGCTCGGCTTCACTCCGTTCCGCCTAATGTCTACCTTGAACGCACCTTAGAAGCTCGTCATTCTCAGCATCTGTGAATTTTTGTCATTCTGAACGGAGTCTTCGAAGTGCAGAATCCCGAAAAAACACAGGAAAAGCAGAAAAATCCGGGATTCCTCGCTGTGCTCGGAATGACAGAAAAACAAAATCTTCACACATTCTCAACCCAGTTCGCGGACTCGCCTGCGGCTCCGCATTGATGTTCAAATCACGCCGTCGCGCCGCAATTGTTCCAACTCGCCGCTACTTATACCCAGCAGTGCAAGGATTTCCGCCGTATGCTCGCCCAATTGGGGCGGGCGCGCCATAGTCGCGTTATCTTCGCCCAACTTGATCGCCGAGCCCAGGACGGAAACATCGCCGCGATTCGGGTATTCGCTGCGTCTTATCAGTCCGCGCCGGTCCAATTCGGGATCGCTGGCGACCTCGTCAATGCTGCGCACGGGCGCACACGGCACGCCCTCGGCAATCAACCGCGCCACGATATCATCGCGCGGATAAAGCCGGGTCCATTGCGCAACCAATGCATCGACTTCCTCGATAATCCGGTAACGGCTGCCGTGATCCTGATAGCGGGCGTCCTTGAGCAGATCCGCGCGGCCGATCACGCGCGCGAAAATCCGCCAATGCTCCTCGGTCAGGCAATAGATTTGGATTTCGCCGTCGGCGGCCGGATAGGTATTGCACGGGCATGCGCTCGGATGACGATTGCCGATGCGCGACAGGGCCGGCCGGCCCTCGCGGGACGCCGCTATCGCGCCGCTTACCGCCGGCACGGTCACGTCGAGCATCGCGACTTCAACTTTGCGGCCACGACCGCTACGCCCACGTTCAATCAGCGCCGCCATCACGCCGGCCGCCAGATGCATTCCGGTGCTGGTGTCGATCAACGCGGCGGTCGCGCGCACGCCCGGCCGATCGGCATAACCGGTCATGCTGACGATGCCTGAGGCGGCCTGCACGGTAAAATCCAGCGCTCCCAGTCCAGCCCAACGGCTATCTGAACCGTAGCCTTTGCACGACGCGTAGATGAGCCGCGGAAAGCGCGGCGCCAATTGTTCATAGCCGAGGCCCAGCCGTTCGAGCGCGCCCTGCGCGAAATTCTCCACCATCACGTCGGCGCTTTCGAGCAAGCGCATCAGGATGTCGCGGCCACGCGCATCCCGCAAATTCAGCGTGACCGATTTCTTGCCCGCGTTGAACATCAGCCAGCCGGAATTGACACCGGCGGGCGCCGGTGGGCGCTGGCGCAGGAAATCGCCCGTGATCGGCGCTTCGATTTTAATCACCTCGGCGCCGAAATGACCTAATTGTAACGCACAGTATGGCCCCGCGTAAATTTGTGCGGTCTCGATGACGCGTACCCCCGCAAGCGGCAGACTCATCGCGACACTCCGCCTAACATCTCGCGATCACCTCGCGGCTGAATTCCTCGATCATCTCCCGCCCATGGTTAGTTATCTGCAAGGCGACTTGCTTGACGCCGGCGGCTTCCAGCGTCTTGATTCGCTCGATGAGTTCGGCCCCGGTGCCGGTTAGCGTTGACGCGCGCACCAGCCCTTCGTCAAGAAACCGTTCCTCCCCCGGTTTGAGATAGATGAGATGCCCCTCGTGCACTTCGAGATAACGACGGTCGGCCGGGGTCTTCATGTGCGCGACGTATTCGTCGCGAAAACGCACGCCAAGCTGATCGAGCGGCCCCGGCGCATGCTTCGTAATTGGCGATTGTTCCCATAACGCGTGCAGGATCACGATAGCGAAGGCGCCGACGCGATCGATCGCACGGGCCGAAGTCGCACTTTCACCGGGCTTGAGTACGCATCCGGTAGTCAGCACCACATTGGGCATCGCGCCGATGTCGCGGCCGGCGCGCTCGGCGCCTTTTTTCACCGTCGCGAATTTTTCCCGCATCCGCTCGGGGCCGGATAGCACGGTGATCAAGCCGTCGCCGATCTCGCCCACCAACTCGAGCATCTTCGGCCCATCGGCGGCGATATGAATAGGGATCGGATCCTTCAAATTGATGTAGCCGTGATCCTGATGCAGAAAGCGAATCCATCGCTCCCGCTTGCCATCGCGATATAGCACTTCTTCGCCGCGCAATAATTTGCGCACCGTGAGCACGTATTCGCGCAATCGCGCGACCGGAATCGGCGGCAGCCCCATCGTATTGCGGCCCGTAAACCCCGTGCCAACGCCGAGAATCGTGCGGCCGGGCGCCAGCAAATTGACGGTCGCGATCGAATGCGCGGTTACCGGCTCGATTCGATTGGAGGGAATCGCCACTCCCGTCGCCAGCTTGATCCTTTTCGTGTGCTCGGCGGCCAGCGCCATACATACGTAAACGTCGCTGTAGATCATCTGCGAGTCATAAAACCACGCAGTGGTAAAGCCGTTGTCTTCGGCAACTACCAGGTCTTTCCACGCGTCCGGGCGCGCCGGATAAGCGATTGCGAATTCCATCGTCGCTCCTCCTATATTCCCATGTTCATCCGCGTTTGCGCCGGCCGCTGTCAAGCGCGGCTCCGGCCAGGCAATCGCGGATGCCAACCGCGTCGCCTTGACATTGCGCCGCGCGTTACGCTCGAATGCGGTCGGTTCCCGATGCGTTACAATGCGCTCAGTGATCTTCGCGTGCTTGACCTGACCCACTATATCGCGGGTCCCTATGCGACCAAGCTATGCGCCGACGTGGGTGCGGAAGTCATAAAAATCGAACCGCCCGCGGGCGAGGGCGCGCGCCGCATCGGCAATCGCGCGAAGCCGGATCGCGGACCGTTGTTCGCGTTTCTCAACACCAATAAATTTGGCGTCACGCTTAATCTGAAACATCCGCGCGGCCGTCAGTTGCTGCTCGAATTGGCCGCCCATGCCGACGTGATGTTCGAAAACTTCGCTCCAGGAACGCTGGCGCGGCTTGGACTCTCATCGGATCTGCTGCTCGAAAAATTTCCGCAACTGGTGCTGGTGTCTATTTCCAATTTCGGCCAGAACGGT
Organism: Binataceae bacterium (SeqCode); assembly: GCA_050736615.1. Taxonomy (GTDB): domain Bacteria; phylum Desulfobacterota; class Binatia; order Binatales; family Binataceae; genus JBOHWJ01. The sequence goes on from JBOHWL010000066.1 coordinate 36,296, forward strand.
CCAGACCGCGATAGCCGCCTCAATGATCTCGTATTGTTCGCACGCGGTGGATGGACCTATCCGGTGGGCGAGCCTGATCGCGAGCCACTGACGCCAGCCGGCTCCTTTGGCCAATATATCGGCGGCCTCTATGGCGCGATTGGCGCGATGCAGGCGTTATTTGCGCGCGACGACACCGGGCGCGGCCAATATGTCGATATCTCGCTGCTGGAAGCCACCGTTGCGACCATGATTTATGACGCCGTTATCTTCCAGTACACTGGCATTGCGCGGACGCGCCAGGGGCGTCAGTACGCCAAAGGACCCTTCATGATCGCAACCCTCAAATGCCGTGACGGCTATGCTGGATTGCATTGCGTAACTGATCGTCAGTTCGGCGGCCTGTTCGAGCTGATGGGACATCCTGAACTCGCGCGGGACCCACGTTTCTCCAGCGGTATCGCGCGGATGCGCGGCAATGATGAATTACTCGAATTGTGCGAACGCTTCTTCGCCACTCACGACGCCGCCTGGCTCTACCGCGAGGGTCAACGACGCGGTATCCCGATTTGCCCAATCCCAACCGTGGCGCAGGTGCTGGAATGGGAACAGCTTAAAGCGCGCCACTACTTCGAAACCATTGACGACCCTGAATTAGGACCAATTCGGATGCCTGGCAATCCTTTACGATTAGGTGCGCATAGCCCGGCGCCGACCACCGCCGCCCCGCGCCTGGGCCAGCACACTAATGAAATTCTCGGCGCGCGGCTGGGGCTCACGGACGGCGAACTGGCCAACTTGCGCGCGCAAGGCGCCATCTGATTTCATTTTGCGGAGATCCTTATGAAGCTTCGCGCACTTGACCTGTCGATGGGGTGGGCGGGACCGTTGGTCACGCAAATGCTGGCTGAAATGCCGGACGTCGAAGTAATCAAGGTGGAAGATACCCAAAATTTCGACTGGTGGCGCGGCTCGCTTTCCATGGGACCGCCCGAAATGCAGCCGGTCGAACGCGCTCCCACCTTCAATACGGCCAATCGTGGCAAACTTGGCCTGACGCTCGATTTGAGCCATCCGCGCGGCGTCGAAATCCTCAAGCGATTGGTGAAAATCAGCGACCTGCTGGTGGAAAACTTCAGCCCCGGAGTAATCGAACGGCTCGACCTCGGATGGCCGGTGCTGTCCGCACTCAACCCGCGATTGATCATGATGTCGATGCCAGCGTTCGGCTCCGATGGCCCTGAGGCGAACGGACGCGGCTACGGGATGACAATGGAGGCGATGGCGGGGGTGACGGCGATGTGCGCGTATCACGATGGTGACCGCCCCTACATGCTTGAAAATGCGCTTGGCGATCCGATCACCGCGCTCAACGGCACGTTCGCGGTGATGGCGGCGTTATGGGAGCGGCGGCGCACCGATCGCGGCCAGCGCATCGAGATCGCCCAAGTCGAGGGTGTCATCCCACTCATCGGTGCGCGACTTATCGAATTCCAACAAACCGCTGAGTTGCCAATTCGATACGGCAACCGGCATCCCCAATATGCTCCGCACGGAATCTATCGCTGCGCCGAAGACGACAATTGGCTCGCGCTGGCAATCCGCACGGACGAGGAATGGAAACGGTTGCTAGAGGTGCTCCAGCTTACGCATCTGGCCGATGACTCGCGCTTCGTTGATGCGGAAAAGCGTCATGCCAATCAGGATGCGCTCGACGCGGGACTCAACACCGCCTTATCCAAGCTTACAGCGGAAGACGCGATGGCTCAGATGGTCGCGGCGGGCTTGATGGCGGGCACGGTCAACTCAGCGGCGCAGGTTTTGGCCGATCGGCAAGTCACCGCGCGCGACTTTTTCATTCCAGTCGAACGGGCCGTCGTGGGCACGCATCTGTATCCCGCTTCAATCGCCCATCTCAGCATGACTCCACTTGATCCAGGTAAACCGGCGCCACTGCTGGGCGAGCATAATACTAAAGTAATACAAGACATTCTTTCGCTAAGCGCGGCCGAATTCGCGGCGCTCGAATCCGCCGGCATCATCGGCACCCGACCTCGGCAGTATTTTGAAATTGAGCAAACGACTCTAGCGTCAGAGCGCTGAACTCCGACGCGTCGCATAATCCTTCGGATAACTTGGGTTCAACGGCCACGCGCAAAAGCGCACGGCCGCTATAATTCAAGTGTTATTGGAGATTGTAGTAACGCTTGGCTCCGCCGGCCAAAACCGCTGACAGCGTGTCGGCCGACATGCCCATTTCCTTGATCATTTGAGGTGCATGCGGAAAGCCATCCAGATGGGGATAATCGGTCGCCCACAAGATATTGTCGGGACCGAGATAGTCCGCCAGTAACTTCAGCGAACCCTCGACCGGCTCGAACGAAATAAAGCATTGACGATGGAAAAGTTCGCTCGGACGAGCGCTCAGCCCGGTATCGTTCATGCCTTTGTCATCGAAATGGCGATCCATCCGGTCCAGCCATCCCGCCATCCAGCCGCCGCCGGATTCCAAAAAGGCAAATTTAAGCTTGGGATGACGGTCGCAAACTCCGCACATGATCAGACTGGTCGCCGCCGCCATCATTTCAAACGTATGGGCGACACAATGACGCACCGCACCGCCGCGCGTGAAACGGTCCATCGCCAATGTCGGCTGGCCGCTCTCCGAGCCGCCGTGGATTCCGAGCGAAAAGCCAATTTCCTGCGCCTCGCGCCACAGCGGCTCGTACTCGGGGCTGTGCAGCACGCGGCCATTGTACGGGTTGGGCCGGATAAAACCGGCGCGAAAGCCCAGTTCCTTGGCGGCGAAGCGCACCTCCGCGACCGCGCCCTCAACCGATTGCATCGGCAGCATCGCGGCACCAAACAGCCGGTCAGGATACGGTTTGCAATAATCCGCCAGCCAGCGATTGTAGGCGCGGCACGCGGCATTGGCGAATTCCTCATCGTTGATCGCGCCGAGGAACAAGCCGAGACTCGGATAGAGGAAGGCGGCGTCAATCCCCTCGGCATCCATATCGGGAATACGCGCATGCGGGTCGAACCCGCCCTTTTGCCCTTGAGCGTACGGAATCCGCGGCGAAACTTTGCCCTCACGCGCGCCGAACGCGCCCACCGCGCCAAAGCTGATGCGCTTTTTACCGTGGCTCAGATCGACCGCGGTGTCACCCTCGATACGCAGAATTTCGCCGCCATCGGGGAAACTCACCAGTTTGGGACAGCTCTCGCGGAACTTCGGGTCCATGTACTTTTCCCAAAGGTCCGGCGGTTCAAGGATATGCCCGTCCGCGTCGATCACATGATATTCGCGTGCCATAGTCCACCCTCCTGCGGAGTAGCGTCTGCGACGATCTAACCACGCCTGACGCCCGAGGCACAAGCTCATGTTCAACCCCGGCGCGACACTGGATGTGAGCGTGTCGGAAGAACCGGTGGCGGCGGGCGAGCCGGTCAGTGATACATCCGAGCCGGGACCGCGTCGGTGGTCGTCTGGGCCGCCTTCACGTCCGCGAGTCCAGCCCGTAATAGCGCATCGCGCCGCGCGCCAGCACATTGGCTAACGTCGTGGGCGGCAGGCCGAGTTGCTTGATCATGCGCGGCGCGCCCCAGAAGCCGTCGAAATGAGGATAGTCAGTCGCCCACAGGATATTCTCGGAACCGATATAGTCGGCCAGGACCGTCAACGATTTCTCGACCGGTTCGAAAGAGACGAAGCATTGCCGCCGAAAGATCTCGCTGGGCCGCGTGGTCAGCCCGGTATCGTTCATCCCCTTATCATCAAAATGCCGATCCATGCGGTCGAGCAAACCCGCCATCCAGCCGCCGCCCGCCTCGAGAAAGGCGACCTTGAGATTTGGAAAACGATCGCACACGCCGCACATGATCATGCTGGTCGCCGCCGCCATCATCTCGAACGTATGCGCGACGCAATGGCGCACCGCGCGGCTGCCCTCGAAGCGGTCCATCGCGAGCGTCGGCTGACCGCTTTCGGCGCCGCTATGGATACCCATCGAAAAGCCAATGGCCTGTGCCTCGTTCCAAAGCGGATCGTATTCGGCGCTATGCAGAACGCGGCCGTTATAAGGATTGGGACGCACGAAGCCCGCGCGGAAGCCTAATTTTTCGTGTGCGAAGCGCATTTCGCCGATGGCCAGCTCGATTGACTGCATCGGCAGCATCGCCACGCCGAACAGGCGTTCCGGATACGGCTTGCAGTAGTCCGCGAGCCAGCGATTGTACGCGCGGCATACCGCCGCCGCGAAATCGGGTTCGCTTATCGCACCCAGGAAGAGGCCCAGGCTCGGGTATAGAAACGCGGCGTCGATGGCTTCCCCGTCCATATCGACGATCCGCGCATGCGGGTCGAATCCCCCACGCCGCCCCTCCGCGTAGCGGATATGCACGGAGACGCCGCCCTCGCGCGCCCCAATCGCACCGGTCGCACCGACTTTGACGCGCTTGCGCCCGGGTCCATTATCAGTGATTTCATGCCCATCTATTTCAATCACTTCGTAGCCTTCGGACATCGTGGCAAGACGCGGCGCACGTGCACGAAACTTCGGTTCAATGTAGTTCAGCCATAGGTCGGCAGGTTCCAGGATATGACCGTCGGCGTCGATCACATGATAGGTCCGGGTCAAGAGCGCACCTCGCTGACGAGTACTTACGCGCCGATCTAAGCATAGCCGCGTGGGTGAAACCAAAAGCACACGCTTTGTCCTGGTC
>JBOHWL010000067.1:0-2493 GCA_050736615.1 Binataceae bacterium (SeqCode)
GCAACCCAACGCGCTGATGGGGACCCTCCGTCTCGGCCTAGACCTATAAATGCGGTTGATCTAACCCGTGGCCAAGCCGCTATGATTGGCGCGGTATGCGGCATCCTATTGCGGACCAACATGATTCCGGACTGGAAGGCCATATGAGCAATCGCGAGTCTGCCGGGCTTGCCAAGGTTGAAGAATCCGTTGCTCACCATCAAACCGCGGTGAATGCGCTCGAAAATGACGAGCCCGCCAGCATCCCGCGGCCGGATGTGCTGGCTCCGGAACTTTATCTAAATCGCGAACTTACCTGGCTGGCCTTCAATCGCAGGGTGCTGGCCGAAGCCGAGGATGAACGTAATCCGTTGCTCGAGCGGATTAAATTCGTCGCCATCACGGCGTCGAATCTCGATGAATTCTTCATGAAACGCATCGGCGGATTAAAGCAGCAGGTGGCCGCCGGCGTGCGGGAACTAACGCCGGACGGGCGCACGCCGCGGCGTCAAATCGAGGAATGTTACGAGGTCGTGCGCGAACAGGAGCGTCTGCAACGCGACGTCGCGCGGCGCTTGCTCGAGTCGCTGCGCGCGCATGCGATCGGCGTGGTCGCGTACGTGGAATTATCCGCGCGCGAGCGGGCCTCGGTGCGGGAAGACTACGTGGCCAACATTTTCCCGTTGGTTACGCCGCTCGCGATCGATCCCGCCCATCCGTTCCCGTTTGTCTCCAATCTCTCGCTCAATTTGCTGGTTACGGTGCGCGGCACCAGTGAATTCGACGGCTCGTTGGCCCGCGTCAAAGTGCCGGTGGGGGCCGGCGTGCCGCGTTTTTTGCCTGTCGGTCCAAGCCGCCGTTTTGTGCCGCTGGAAGACGTGATTGCGAATAATCTCGATTTGCTCTTCCCCGAGGTCGAGGTAGCCGCTTGCGAGTTGTTCCGCGTCACCCGCAACGCCAATACCGAGCGTGACGAAGAGGAGGCCGATGATCTCCTGGCGCTGATTGAAACCGAATTGCGCGATCGCCGCATCGCGCCCATCGTGCGCCTGGAGGTGAGGCCGGGCATGGACCCGATGCGCCGCGGCATGGTCACCGCCGAACTGGGGCTGGACGAACGTGCCGATGTCTTCGAGACCGACGGCATGCTGGCGATGCGCGATTTGATGGAGCTGGCGAGCCTTGATCTGCCGGCGCTGCGCGACGCGCCGCATCGGCCGGTGGATCACCCGCGCCTGCGCGAACCGCGCAACATTTTCCATATCATCCGCGACGCCGGCGCGATCCTGCTGATGCATCCGTACCAGTCGTTTTCGACCTCGGTCGAGCGTTTCCTGATGGAGGCGGCCAGCGATCCCAAGGTGCGCGCGATCAAGATGACGCTTTACCGCACTTCGGCCGACGCGAGCATCAGCGGCTATTTATGCGACGCCGCGCGCAACGGCAAACAAGTCGCGGTCGTGGTGGAACTCAAGGCGCGCTTCGACGAGGAGGCGAATATCCGCTTCGCCAGCCGGCTCGAGGAGTTCGGCATCCACGTGATTTACGGCGTGGTCGGCCTGAAAACCCATTGCAAGGTGATCCAGGTGGTACGCCGGGATTACAATGGGCTGCGCCGCTACGCGCATATCGGCACCGGCAATTATCATCCCGGCACGGCGCGTCTTTATGCCGATTTCGGCTTGCTCACCTGCGACGACATCATCGGGCGTGATTTGACCGAGCTATTCAATTATTTGACCACTGGCTATCGGCCCAAGCGCCCCTATCACAAGATTCTTCCCGCCCCGGTGATTTTGAAGCGGGAGCTGCTCGAACGGATCGAGCGCGAGATTCAGGCTCATCAGCGCGATCAGCAAATCGGCCTGGTCCAGCTTAAGATGAACGGCCTCGACGACGTGGATATCGCGCGGGCGCTTTACCGCGCCTCGCAGGCGGGCGTCAAGGTCGATCTGATCGTGCGCGACACCTGCGTATTGCGTCCCGGGCTGGCGGGCATTTCGGAAAATATACGAGTAGTGAGTATTGTGGGCCGCTTTCTGGAACACGGGCGCATTTACTACTTTCGCAATGGCGGCGCGGAAGAATACTTCATTGGCTCGGCCGATTGCATGAATCGCAATCTGGAGAGCCGCGTCGAGGTCATGGCGCCGATTGAAGACCCGCAATTGCGCGCCGAGTTGCGCCTGGTGCTCGAGTGCCAATTAAAGCCCAACCGATGCCAGTGGCAAATGCAAGCCGATGGCAGCTACGTTCGCGCCACGGCGGCGGAAGGATGCCAGCAATTTCTTATCGGCGAAAACGAAAAGGTGCGCGCGCGTCGGCGCCGCCGTCATCGCGGCTTTGCTCATCGTGCCGTACGCGGCTGACCGGCGTCAAGCTCAGGACGCATAACGCGTCAGGACGGCGACGCGTGCGCGTACGCAGCCAATCCGCTGATCGCGTTTGAGCATGCCTTCGCGTTCGAGCCTGTTCATTGCCGTTTCAATCAAGCCCTCATCGATGCGCAAAAGG
>JBOHWL010000068.1:0-13161 GCA_050736615.1 Binataceae bacterium (SeqCode)
TATCATCACTGAGCCGGGCGTCGGATACAGAATGGAGAGCCTCCCCCCACTCTTCTCCGATGGCGGCTTGAGCGGCCAGGCCTTGTCGTAACCCATTTTCTCCACCCCGTCCGCGACCGGGGCCGGATGAAATACCCAGGCTGCAACCCCACACTCACCCAAAACCTCAAAAACTGATCTGTTTGTAGCTCGCCGCGTCGCGCGTCCTTGGCCAGCAAAAAGGAGCGCTGTCCTGCGTCCGCAGAGACGCCGCGTCTTCACGATCCGAAATCGTAACCGCCCAGCCGCTCCACCCCAATTCAATTTTTTCCCCCGCCTCCATTCTTGGGTGAGAGGCCGGGGAAAAAATTCCCTCTTTAACAACGGGACGTAAACCAAAGGAACTATCGCCCTGCCCGAGGAACGGGAAGCGGGCGGATAGAGGAGGAAAGGCAATGGCATCAGTCAACACGGTAACCGTGGTCGGGAATCTCGGTGGCGACCCGCAGACGCGCTCCCTACCGTCCGGCGACAGCGTGGCGAATTTTTCGCTGGCCACGACCGAGCGTTTCAAAGACCGCAACGGTAACAGGCAAGAGCGAACCGAATGGCATCGGATAGTGACCTTCGGGAAGCTGGCCGACACCTGCGCGCAATATCTCAGCAAAGGCCGACAGGTCTACGTCGAAGGACGGCTGACCACCCGCGAATACGAGGCCAAGGACGGCAGCGGCAAGCGCTACCGCACGGAAATCGTCGCCCGGCAAGTCCGGTTCCTCGGACGGCGCGCGGACGCTGCGGACACATCCAGCCAGGACGCGCCGTTCTAGTTGGGAATAAGAGGGGAGAGCTGCGCAAGCGGCTCTCCCTCAACTATCCGCCAAAAGGAGGAAGACCCGTGAACGCAACCCACTATGTCGCAGCCTTGAGAAACGGACTGAAGGATGCAATCGGCGTCATCGAGGCGCTCGACGGCATGACGCCCAGAAGCCGCGAGTTTGAAAGCGAGGTGTTACAGCCCTTGCGCGACCTGCTGAAACTGAAACTCTCGCCGTGCCCGGTGTGCGGCAAAACGCGCCAGTTGACTTCCCACTGTCCGCAGCACGAATAGAATGGGACGGGATTTATTATGTACGTCAAAGCCAACCGCGATTGTTTGGTCATCGCCTACATACCCCTGCGGGGAAAATTCGTAACTCAACCGCTCCACCTGCGCGACACGCGGCCGAACCGGGCCGAAGCGAACAAGATTAAAAAGGAGCTGGAGCATGCTCTGCATACCGGCAAGCTAGAGGCGGAACTGGCTCGCCGATTTCCGAATTCCAAGCGCATTCGGGGACTCAGCATCGCCATCCCGCGCGAGGGTCAGCCGACTCTCGGCCAGTACGCGCAGGAATGGCTTGGCGAGAAGACGCAATTGACGCCGGCCACGCGCTACGATTACGACTCGCTCATCAAGACGCACCTCTTGCCTCACCCCATCGCCGCACTGCCTCTCGCCCAAATCGACGACGGCGCGATAACCGGCTTTGTCAACCAGATCGCCGCAAAGACGCTCCCCAAGAATCCGGACCAGATGATCTCCCACCGCCGCGTGAACATGGTAATCGCGCGGCTGCGCACAATCTTCGCAACCGCCTATCGTCGAGGCCTCATCCCGGCCGACCCGATGCGCCATATCCAAAATCTGCGTCAGCGCCGACCGGACGTCGACCCGTTCTACCTCAAGGAAACTCAGCGCATCGTCGAAGCGGCGCAAGGCTGGGAAAAAGCGTTCTTCGCCACCTTGCTCTACAGCGGGATGCGCCCGGGCGAAGCGCTCGCGCTGCGCTGGGACGCCATGCAACGCGACCTCATCACCATCAGATATACCTTCACCCGCCGGCACGGATTCGGCCTGCCGAAAACGCCTGGCTCGGAACGCGATATCGAGATGGTCCGCCCCCTTTTCGACATCATCCGCGACCACGCCACCGCTCAAGTCCGCGGCGACGATCCGCAGTCGCGCCCCGACCTCGGTCTCGTATTCCCCAACCGCGCGGGCGAGCCCATCGACATCAACAACATCCGCATCCGCAGCTGGCCGCGCGTCTTAAAGGCCGCCCAGGTGCGGCCCCGCTCGCTCTACCAGTGCCGCCACACGTTCGCGCGGCTGGCTATCGAAAACGGCGACACTCCGCAGCACGTCGCGGCACAGCTCGGGCACACCAGCTTGCAGATGCTGTTCCGCGTCTATTCTCGATGGCTCGTCCGGCCGACCGGCGTTCTGACCGGCCTGGAACGGGCAATCACCCAAAATTCACCCAAACCGGCCTGACGAAAATGCCTTATCCGGCCATGCGACGGCGATTCGGAAAACCCTTCGGAGAAAAGCCCTTTCTGCAAAAGCACAATATCCGCCGAGGGAATCGAGGCCGCTGACTTTCCAGCTTCCCAAGCTGGACGTCACGAGTTCGATCCTCGTCGCCCGCTCCACCAAAAAGGCCGGTCAAGCCTTTTCTGTTACACGTTCAGATGTGTACTTTGATCGAAGTCGAAAGCCGGATTGATCCCAAGGGCTTATAAAGCCAATTGTCACAAGGAGCTTTGGGGGAAATGCATCGCCATCTTCGCCTTGCCTTTAATCTTTTGCTTGCACTGGTGATTGCGTCGATTTGGTTTAATAACAGTGCGCGTGGTGCGGAAGCTAAATCGAACGGCGTGACCGCCTCCGATGCGAAGGCCGAAGTAGAGGCCGGGTTGAAAATGTCACCCGTTCCGCTGAATCTCCATGGTCGGGACCGCGCGTTGGCAGGACGGGGCAGCTATCTCGTCAACGCGGTCGCGGGCTGCGCCGATTGCCACAGTTATCCGAAGTATCTGCGCGGCGGTGACCCGTTTCAGGGAGATGCGCGCGCTCCGGTCGCGGCGAAGCTAAATACCAGGCATTATCTTGCGGGCGGTTTCTGTCTAGGTCCGGTGATGTCGAGTAACATCACCCCCGACGCCGATACCGGCAATCCGGCCAATCTAACCTCTCAGCAGTTCGACACGGTGATGCGCACGGGCGTGGCCCCCGACTCCGGTTCCAAGCTGTTGCAGCAAATGCCCTGGCCGGAATACCACGACATGAGCAAGCGCGATTTGAAGGCGATTTACGAATATCTCTCCGCGATTCCCCATGCCGAGCCGTGCAACGATTCGTGCCCGCCGAAATACACGAATTCATCCGACTGCCCGCGGCCCGCTCCGCCCCAGTAACACAGACGAGGACCGAAAAAATGAACTGCCGCATCACGCGCGGATGGCTCAGGCGCTTGCGCCGCCGCACAGCTCGCTGACCTTCGCTCCCGCCTCGGCCTCCTTCAGCACTCCGATGATCTGTTCTTCGCTAAACTGTGCGCGCGTCATGTCTGCATTCCGGCAGACAGTCACTTATCGTTGGGGACAGTTGGATCGGGCAACCGCTTTGAGCCGGTTACAATTTCAAGTTGACAATAGACCCGGAATAGTGCTTTTTCCAAATCCGAGACGGCACTCGACGAAACTGAAAAGCCACAAGCTCGCAAAAAATCAATTCAGGTGCATGGAGCTTCAACAAACGTTAGGGCCTTCGTGTCGCGCCATCACCATGGGCGGACCGCGAAGCATCAACCCTGTCGCAAGGGAGACAGCCATGTTGGATTGCACCGTAACCGAGACCAAGGAGATCGAACCGGTTGTTTACGAATGGGGGGCGGTCAAGTGGGTAGCCAACCGCGACCTGGACCCGGGCTGCGAGCAGAGCTTCGGACTGGTGCATATTCTGCCGGGTAAGGTCAATCCGGAGCATCGGCACACCGCGGCGGAGGAGATCGTGTACATGCTGCAAGGCGAATGCGACGTGCGCCTCGGCGACCGCCATCTGACGATTGGACCGGGTCAGACCTTGCACATCGCCAGGGGCACCAGGCACGAAGTCGCCAACCGCGGCTGGGAGCCGGCGGTGTATGTATGCTCGTTTTCGGCGAGCACGCGCGGCACGCTGTTCGAAGATCCATCGGCGCCGGGCGTGCGGCCTCTGTCCGGTACACACAGCCAGCCGTGGTGAACATCCATGGCCGATAAATACGACCTGGTCGTAATCGGTGCCGGCCCCGCTGGCGAGAAAGGAGCGGCCCAAGCTGCGTATTTCGGTAAACGCGTTTTGCTCGTCGATCCTTGCGCACGGCCGGGCGGTATCGCGGTGAGCACGGCCGGCATCCCGACCAAGGCGGTACGCGAGGGTGCCATTTACCTCTCCGGGCTCGGCCAGAGCGTCCACGTCGCCCCGATCGGTTCGCAGGACCCGTGGGGCTTGCTCATGGCCCGCAAGCGGGAGGCTTCCGAGATGATGACCATGGCGGTCGAACGTAATCTCGTTCGCCATGGCATCGAACGCCTCCAGGGTCGCGCCCGCCTGCTTTCACCCAAACGGCTCGAGGTTGAAGGGGCCGGAGGGAAGCGTACAGTGCTCGACGCTGAAATCGTGCTTCTTGCCTGCGGCTCGAAACCCAGGCATCTGCCCAACATTGCGATGGATGACCCCGATGTACACGACTGCGAGGACATCCTGGAGATTGCACGCGCACCGCGGTCGCTTCTGGTTATCGGCAGCGGGCCCGCCGGATGCGAGTACGCGTCGATCTTCGCCGCGCTCGGCACACGCGTGACGATTGTGGGTGGCAGCCATCCCTTCCCGGCGGTGGACGCCGAGATGGCCAGCGTGCTCGCCGAGTCCTTCAATGCGACAGGCATCCGCGTGATGCCGGTGGCGTCGGTATCCGGCGTTGCACGAACCGCCGGCGGGCTTGTGGTCAGGCTCGCCGACGGCGGCATCGAGCAGGTCGAGAAGGTCCTGGTGGTGGTCGGCCGTCGGCCGCACATCGAGGGCCTGGGCCTGGCGGAAATCGGCGTCGAGTTCGACTCGGCTGGATGGGTTCGAGTGGACGACCATTATCAGACGACCGTGGCGGGTGTGCTCGCCGCCGGCGACGTGATCGGTCCTCCAGGTTTGGCGGCTGCGGCGATGGAGCAGGCGCGCGTCGCCATCTGCCACGCCTTCCATTTCGAGTTCAAGTACGAAACCGACCGTTTTCGGCCAACCTACATCTTTTCAATCCCCGAAGTTGCGTCGGTGGGGCTCACGGAAGAGCAGGCTCGCGCCGCCGACCTCGACTATGAAGTTGGGCGCTGCTCGTTCGCCGCCAACCCAAAAGCGCGAATTTCCGGCTTTCCAGACGGCCTTGTAAAGCTGATATTTCGCGCCAATGACAAAGTGCTTCTGGGCGTACACATAGTCGGAGAACTTGCCAGCGAGTTGATCCACGTCGGGCAGTTTGTCATGCAAGTTGGCGGCACGATTGACCGGTTCATTGATGCGACTTTCGCCGTCCCCAGCAGGAGCGAGGCTTATAAATATGCCGCCTACGATGGGCTCCAGCGCCTCGCCCGCCGATCCGTGAGCAAGCCCAACGCGGTTCGAGCCGGCACTTTTTTGAACTGAATCACGACTGGAACAAACAAATCCGAAACTAACTAACGGCGGGCATTAAGGAGAAGACGACGATGACGCGCGAGGAGGCCATCCAGTACGTGTCGTTTCAGATGGACGACGCGCATGACCGGCGGCACGCCAAGCCAGGCGACATCAAACCAGGGGATCGTCTGGTTGGTTTCCAACAAGACCTCGAGACGGTGTTCGTCGCTGTTCGCAGCCATCTTCCCGGCGTCAAATTGGCCGAGCAGGTTTCGAAAGATCTTGCGCGTGACTACTTGACGGAGATCGGCTGGTTTGGAGAGGAATCGCTGGAGGCGGTTTTCATTTTCTAGCAGGCTGTGGGACAGACACTTTCACCGGCTGCTTACCTGAATTGACAAATGAAGCTTTGCGCAGAGTTTCTCCAAGGCCGAGTCACCCTGGAGAATGTTCCTGCGAAGTGATTTAGCTTGAGCAATGAGCCCGCAAGCACCCACAGACGATTTTGCTGTGCGTCGGATGACGCGGCAGGACCTCGAACTGGCTATTGGTTGGGCCGCGGAGGAGGGATGGAATCCGGGCCGCAATGACGCGGAGTGTTTTTATGCCGCGGACCCCAACGGCTTTCTGATTGGATCGTTGAGCGGCGAACCGGTGGCATCATTGTCAGCGGTGGCCTACGACAACAGCTCTGGCTTTTTAGGCTTGTACATCGTTAAACCACAATGGCGGGGTCGCGGTTGCGGGATAAAACTATGGAAGGCGGGGATGGATTATCTTGGGGCGCGCACCATCGGCCTGGATGCGGTTCTGGCGCAACGAAGCAATTATGAAACATCCGGCTTTACCGCGGCCTATCACCATGTTCGATATGAAGGCGTTGGCGGTGGCGAAATGCCGAAAGGAGTCACCGCGCTTTCAACGGTCGACGTCAACCAATTGATAAATTACGACGCGGCACTCTTTAAGAGCAGACGTATCACGTTCCTCCGCGGCTGGATCAATCAGCCTGGCGCAACGGCGGTCGCGGCGCTGCGCAACGGCAAGCTAGCCGGTTATGGCGTGCTGCGCCCGTGCCTGCGCGGTTACAAAATCGCACCACTGTTCGCCGACGAGGAAGGCGTCGCCGAAGAGTTGTTTCAGGCGATGGCCGCGAGGGCGGGTGATCAGCCGATTTTTCTTGATATTCCTGAAACCAACGCGGCGGCGTTGGGGTTGGCCGCGCGACACAAAATGCAGCCGGTCTTTCAAACCCTCCGGATGTACAATCGGCCGGCGCCATCCTTGGACGTGAACAGAATCTACGGCGTTACCAGCCTTGAACTGGGCTAACCCACCGGACTGTTCCTGTACAGTTTGCCCAACCGGACAGCCATATCCGGACTGATAGCGCATTTGCCATAACGTCATTATATTTGGCGTCACGGCTAGCGTCTGATCGGGGCCGCGAAGACGTTTGGCGCGACCGGACTGCCCAATCCGCCAACGCGGCTTGGCAGCATAGCAATCCGGTAGCAATGACGGCTGAGATTGCGACAAGCGAATGGCTAAAATAATAATAAAACCAAGGCTTGGAGGGGTGGCCGAGCGGTTGAAGGCACCGGTCTTGAAAACCGGCAGCGGCTTACGTCGCTCGTGGGTTCGAATCCCACCCCCTCCGCCACTTCAGAACAGAACTGCGAATGCCGGGCATAGCCGGCATTACGCCGGCCGCGGCGGTGAGCGTCTGAAGCAGATTGCTTTTCGAGCCGATGATGCGGACCTCTCGGTCTGCGACTTCGACGCGCTGGGCGAGCGCGCGGAGATGGTCGCGACGATAGCCGCCGCCGTCGATCCTGATTCGCTCGCGCGCCGTTCTGGCGAACCGCTGAACCATCTGCGGCGTGATGGCTTGATGGGCTGAGGACTCCAGCATCGCGGTGGCACGCCCGGCATCGGCTTGCGCCTGGTCGCGGGGCGCCGTCAAGCTCGCGATGCGCGAATCCCGCCTGCCGTGCGTTCTTCTATGACACCTCGAAGAATCACAACGGCCGCTGGTGCAGCCGCCGCTGCGGCAAATCGCGTACGGGTCGCCGCACACTATCGGCGAAGCCGCTCGGCGGGCTAGGAGCGGTCGCGATCAACGTGTTTTTTGATTCCTCTCAGAAGACAACCCTCGCGACTGTCTTTTCGTTCAATTTCTCGTTTTGCTGACGCTCGCGTCAGTCGCATTTGCTGAATGACGGCCAGACTTCAAAAGCTTTCGGGTTGGGCCATGGCGCGCGGAGCAAATAGATTCTGTTGAAGGGAGCCACGTCCTTTCCTGTGAGCAACCGAGCGGCCTCGTAAGCCATATCCGCAAATGTTTCGTGTTTCAGGTCCTCGTAGGGCGTGTTATAGAGGACAGCCTCGTCGTAGTAGATGACGAGCCGCAGATCGCCGCTTTGCCGAGCGGCGTACTTTTCGCTTTTCTTAGCGAGAATTCCGGCCAGAGCCTCAAGCGCCGACTCCGAGGAGTACGCGCCTCCGTCCCCCGGAAATTCAATCCAAGGATCACAATGCCGCTTGTCGTTCGCCTTCAATCCTCGATCGCGTGTCTGCGCTTTTGCTTCCTCGGCGAATCGTTCCCAAGGGATCTCAGGGTCGCTCGCCGCGCAACTCAACGCTTCACGGAAAATCCCTTCTGAGTAAGACTGCGGCGGCCAAGGTAAGATGCTATAGACGTACTTGCCGAGCTTGGCATAGTTAGCGAAATCGAGCATCGGGTAGCCGGGCTGCTGTCTCCAGGGCTCCCGTTGCCAGGTCTCATCAACCTCGCAGACGATGCGCGAAAGCTCCGTCGCAAAAGCATCAGCGTCCTCGGGGCGGAAGGTCGTGTCTGTAACCTCCAATGCGATCCGCCCAATATGGTGTGGCCTCTCTTTGATGCGTTGCGAGAGTACCTCCCTGAGCTTCGCCCTGAGTGTCTCCTTTCGCTTGGCCTCTGCCATCTGTCGTGCATGAAGCCACTCGCCAAGCTCGAAGCCTGCAGAACCACCGGTTTTCCACTTCACGAGGATATCCGGAAAATCGCCGGGTGCAGGCGAGAAGGAAGCAACGCCGGCCGCAAGCGATGCGTGAGCCTCCAGAAAACGCGCAAACACAGCGCGTTCGCGCTCGGTCTGCTTCAGATCTCGTGCCATCGACTCCTTTCTCCTGCTAATCGCCGGACTCGTTGGAGTAAGTCAGACGAGTGCCCTTTAGTAGGCCGTCGACGAGAACTCAGCGCGAATTCGGCGATCCCTAATTTCCGAACCAGAGACTTCGATACGCGTGGAGGACAACCTCGATGCATGAAATAGGAGAATATCACGCCGTTCATCCCGCTATTAGCGAATGACCACGGGGATTTCTGGGAGTGACATCGAACGGCTGGAGTGTGCGTGCTGATTCTGCACATGCACACCTCGCGGACCCAAGGTGCACTCTCAATCCCCGCGTCGCCTCCATGCTGCTCACGGAAATCCGATGACACCGAACGGCATTCGCGTTGCACCGAGAAACAATGTGCGGTGGCGGGGCGCGGGCGGATCCTTCATCTCGACGAGGAGGCGTCGTTCAAATGTCCGATCTCCAGAATCCCGAAACCAACCACGCCGACGAGGCCCCGCTTCTCGCCGGCTACCTTAAACCGAAAGACCTCGCGAAGGCGCTTGACGTTTCTGAGCGCACGATCGCGCGGTGGCATCAATTCCGGGAAGGTCCGCCGCGCGTCGAAATAGGGCGTAAGGTCTATTATCGCAAGGAATCCGTGATGGCGTGGGTCGCGTCCTCTGAGCGTCCCGAGCCGCGCGCCGGTCGGCTCCGACGACCGCTTCCGCGCGCGATGGATTCGTCACGCCTCGCGGTCACTGCGCAGCGGCACAATCTCAGCCCGCTTCTGGGATCGGGCGGCGACGACGATTGACGCGAATTCGATTCGTCAACGAACGCGCGAACCATCCTGATTGAACCGGCGGGCAGACGCATACATGGAGAACCGAGAAATGAAGACCACAAGTCCGAACGCTGAAACGACGAGCTTTGAGCCGGTGGATCCGCGCGCGCTCTTGCGCCTGAAGCAAGTCCTTCGGCTCTGTCCGATAGGAGCAAACACGTGGTGGGAAGGGGTTAGAAGCGGTCGTTTCCCAAAGCCGGTGAAACTCGGACCAAAACCGCCGCATGGCGCGCGAGCGATGTGCTGGCCCTCATCGATTCACTGCCGCATGATCGGGGCGCTGACCGCGAATAGCCAAGAGCGCGAATTTCCTCAGTCCCCAAACTGGCGAGCAAAATCCCTCTTAGCTTAGGGTTTCGAGCACCCCGCGCAATTGACCAACCAGGCGGGTGATGCTCTAATTCTGTGTTTCTCGTGAGCGAAAGCGCCGAGTCTGGCTGAGGTGAGCCGGTCCTATGACTGAGGCCGATGCCAATACATCTTTCATTAACCCGCTCGAATACGACGCCCGCATCTCTCACAATAGAAAGATATTTCTTCTGAATTTTGGCGCCGAGTATAAGTTTTTCGATCTTGCGCTTCGAACCCTGTAGACGATTTGGCTCAGGGTGGTTCGCGAACCCGACCCACAGGGGAAATTTTCACAAGGCGGTCTGATGCTGCCGGCGATGATTCTTGAGAATCATCTGCTGTTCGGGTTCGAACGAATGGCCAGCTACCAGAGCCTACTGGCATGGCCAGCATTTCGGCCTGGACTTGAGGCGCTACTGATCGCTGGAAAATGGATTGATGACCCGGCTGCGGCCGAAGCCTGGAAGAACCGTCGTGATCGTTTTAACGAATACCGTCAACTGTTTTCGGGTAAGGGATTGGTTTCACGATCGCTGCCGCGAAGCTCCGAGTTCCGCGCGGTCCTAGGCCATTTGAATGACGAGTACCTGCATGCAAACGCCGACTTCTGCTACGGCAGAACCGATCTCCGACAAGTTTCCCCAAAAGCCCTCGTGCTGTCATATCCAATTTTCGATAAAGAGCCGCTGATCCATGAGGCCCATTTGCGCGCCTACTTGAGCCTCACGAAAGTGATCTGCGAGTCGAGCGAGGAGTTACTTTCACGGATCTTCCGTCGATCAATCGCCCTGCCAGAGCTCGTCCTGCCGAGTACCGAAAGGTACAACGCTTTGGCGCGGAATAACCCCGAGGCGAAAGGAATACTTGAGCAGCTCGGACTCGGAGAATCTCCGAATAGGTAGCCTGCTAGCGCGCCGCCGCAGCGCGCTTCTCCCGTTGGACAATCAACTTTTCCAAACGCGAGGTTCACCGCCGCGATCACCTTGCACGATCGCCGGCGTGGGGCCTACATCAGCGTCGCAAGCGGTCCCGAGCGATTCCCCAAAAGTCGGGTGTCTTCCCGGGAAGATGGTACTCAGGTTAGACGTGCGGGGGTAACTTTGGGGGTAGGCGCAAGATCCGACAGAAAAAATCGCGCACATTCAAGGCTTTTTCTTCCGTGAGATAGCCGCCCCCTCCGCCAAATGATATGGACGCCGACCATGCTCGAGTCGCGACAGTCCATCGCTGCCGCGCGTTGTTGGCGTGCGGACACGGTGACGTTGGAATTATCTGCAGGCAGGACGCAAGTCGTAATCCTGACGAAATTGAAATCACGTTGATGGCGGCCGCACCGTCGCTGGAAGCCGTCAAACGGTTGCAGAATCTCAGCGCCGATCGCGCCATAATGCGGGCGCCCGCTTCCGAAGCTGAGGCGCTTCGTGCCGGGATGGAGAAGATTGCCGACGAAATTATCGCGAAGCTCTGACGCGCGGCTTGACGAGACTGGCCCATGACGGAATCGGCCGCCGCGCGGCGCGCGTTGCGAGGAGGGCGGCGCGCCACCAGGCGTGCGGATATCACCGCACTCGCGCGCCTCACGTGGTCGCGCATCTGGCAAGAACCGATGCCGGCGGAGTGGAAAGTCTATCTCGTACGAAAGACGATAATTCAACGGATGCACGGCCGCTCGGTATGTGGCGTGACGCTCCGCCATATCAAGACGATTCTGATTGGACGTCACACCGAGCGCTACAGTTTCCAGGTGCTGGTTCACGAGCTGGCGCATCTGCGTACGCTCGACGAGAAAGCGGATCACGGACCCATGTGGAGCCATGAGTTCAACGAGATCGCCTGTTCGATTCTGGGCAAGGAATTGCTCAAAGACATTTAGAGCGAGCGCCGGGAGCGGTTCAGACGGGCCGGCTCGGTTTCACGAACCACCGTTCGAATCCAAGGCACGTCGTTGACGCCAAGAGCGACTCGTTATCGCAAATTGATGACGATAGTGACTCTTTATCGATCCGAAACCTACATCCTGTCAATAATAGTCTATATTGAATAAATTGTGACGGTGGTTTCTAACTGCATCTGAGTTGCTATACGTATATCTTAAGATGTAAATGACGATTCTGCCTCGCCGCGTTTGACAACGACCACTTGTCCGCGTTTAAAATTCCTCACTAGCGTATCTTCTGCTGCGGCAAAGTTTCTTGCCAGCCGATCTTGCGGGAATGCACGGAAATAGCCGTTGGTCTGACCTTCGCCTTTAACCGATGATTATGCAAGTCAAGCCTTCGAGCATTCGACTTGGCCGCCGGGTGCGACGCGGACAGACACTGGTGCTGGCGGCCCTATCGATGGTGGTCATCGTTGGATTCGTCGCGCTTGCGGTCGACGTAGGCTTGCTCTTGACGATTAAGCGGCGGATGCAAACCGCCGCCGATGCTGGTGCGATTGCGGCGGCCACCGCGCTCAGAACTGGCGGTGATCTCGGCCAAATCACGCAAGCCGCCGATGGGGTCGCGTCTTTGAACGGATTCAGTGCCGAGAACGTCAATGTCTATTCTCCGCCCCGGCATGGCGATCCGGCCTTCGTGGGCAATCCCGGCTATGTCGAGGTTGATGTGGCCAAGGCGGAGCCGACATATTTTCTGCGCGCGTTGGGCTATGAGTCGGTTGATGTGAGCGCAAGGGCGGTCAGCGGCGCGGAACCGGCTCCCGTTTGCGTTTACGCGCTTGATCGGTCAGTCGCGGGGGCCATGAAAGTTACCGGCGACGGCACCAGCGTCCACGCCGCGTGCGGAGTGATGGATGATTCGGACAGCACGGACGCTCTGGAGGCTGAAGGTGCCAGTTTGTCTGCCACCTCGATAGGCGTCTCGGGGAACTATAGTCGAGGGTCCTTCATGCCAACACCGATCACCGGAGTCGCCCCGATCACGGATCCCTTGGCTTCACTGGCGTCACCGATGATCACTCCGTGCAAACTGGCGCCTATAGCTGCCGCCGGCGGCTATCCGGGGAATGGCAGCCGACCCGCGAACGGTTCGAGTTTCGAGGTTCCGGCGGGCATTTACGGCAAGGGTATTTCACTCGACGGCAGTTTCACGACGGTGACTTTTCAATCCGGCACCTATTATGGGAATGCGATTACTATCAGCGGCGATATCGGTACGACCATGTTCAACCCCGGCCAATATCAAGCTGCCGCCGGCCAGGACAGCATCGATATTTCCGGTGCCACCAACGCAATCTTCAAACCCGGGAACTATACATTCTGCGGGCCGGTATCCCTCACCGGTAATGACACGGTGACGCTGAGCCCGGGCACGTACGAGGGCGGCATCCAGATTGGCAACAATGTGCGAAGCGTGACGTTCAATCCGGGCACTTACATAATTGACGGCGGCGGTATTTC
>JBOHWL010000069.1:0-17620 GCA_050736615.1 Binataceae bacterium (SeqCode)
AAACGAAGTGGAGCCGAGCAGGCGAGTCTGCGAGCTGCGTATCAATAAGTCCGAACATAAGATCGACCTTCGCAGCGATACCGTTACGTTGCCGACCGAGCAGATGCGCGCTGCGATGGCGCGCGCCGAGCTCGGCGATGACGTTTACGGCGAAGACCCCACCGTCAACCGTCTCGAACAGTTGGCGGCGGCGATGGTCGGCAAACCCGCCGCGATGATTGTGCCGAGTGGCACGATGGCCAACCTCGCCGCGCTCCTGACCCATTGCCCTCGCGGCACTAAGGCCCTGCTCGGGTCGCAAGCCCATAGCTACGTCTATGAAGCCGGCGGCGCGGCGGCGCTGGGCGGCGTGGTGATGACGCCGGTGCGCAATGGTGAAAACGGCGAGCTTGAGCTGGACGAATTGCGCATGGAACTCGACCGTCCGGCCGACGCCCATTTTGCCGCGCCGGCCTTGGTTGCGCTGGAGAACACCCATAATCTATGCGCGGGTGCGGCGGTTGAATTGTCGCACATGGCCGCGGTGGCGCAATTGGCCCATCGCCGCGGTCTGCCGGTGCATCTGGACGGCGCCCGCATCTTCAATGCCGCGCTGGCGCTCGAAACCACCACGGCGAAAATTGCCGCGCAAGTCGACACGGTTTCGTTTTGTCTTTCCAAGGGACTCGCATGCCCGGTCGGTTCGCTGCTGTGTGGCAGTGAAGAGTTTGTCGCGCGCGCCCGGCGCACGCGCAAGGCGCTTGGCGGCGGCATGCGCCAGGCCGGAATTATTGCGGCGGCCGGAATCGTCGCGCTCGACCACATGATTGACCGGCTGGCCGAAGATCACGAGAACGCGCGCGTGCTGGCCGACGGCTTACAACATATCGACGGCTTGCGCGTGCGGACGGTCGCGCGCCGCACCAACATGGTCGTCTTCGAGATCAAAGCCGGAGAAGAAAAGGCGGCGCGCTTTGCCGAAGCTTTTAAACGTAACGGCGTCCTGATCGGCGCGCGCGGGCCAGCCGCCTTCCGCGCGGTGACGCATTACGGCCTGGAACGCGCCGATATTGAGCGCGTGCTCGACGCCGCGGCCGCCGCCGCCCGTGACGCGCTGGCTTGAGCATCTGGCGCCGATGAACTCACTTGATTCCTTGTTTTCTTTGCGCGGCCATCTCGGGCTGGTGACCGGGGCGTCGTCGGGCTTGGGCGTCGAATGCGCGCATGCGCTGGCGTTGGCGGGGGCCGACGTTGCGGTGGCGGCCCGTCGTGGCGAGCGCGTGGAAAAGCTTGCCAGCGAACTCGCGCGGACCTACCAGGTGCGTGCGCTCGGAGTGCAAACCGACATTACGGTTGATGCCGAGCTTGATCGTCTGGTCGAGACCGTGCGGTCGCGGCTCGGCGACGCCGATATTTTGATCAACAACGCCGGTATCTCGCCGACTGGACGCGCGGAAAATCTGCCGCGCGCGACCTGGGATGCCGCGCTCGCAACCAACCTGACCGCGCCGATGATGCTGGCGCAGCGGGTCGCACGTCGCCTAATCGAACTCAAACGGCCCGGCCGCATCATCAACATGGTCTCGATTTACGCGCTGGTCGCAAGTTCGATTTACCGGCTCTCCGCCTATACCGCGACCAAAGCCGGTCTCGGCAATCTGACGCGGCAACTGGCGGTCGAATGGGCGCCGTATGGAATCCTGGTCAATGCGATCGCTCCCGGATGGATTCCCACCGAAGCAACCGAGGGCGGGATTGCCAAAGCCGCCAATCGCGAGCGGATGGAGAAGGCGACGCCGCTCAACCGCCTGGGCCGTCCCGATGAAATCCGCGGCACGGTGATTTACCTCGCCAGCGCGGCCTCGAGTTACGTCACCGGCACGATGGTCTCGGTTGACGGCGGCTACGCTTCGTGGTGAACGGCGCACTCGCCGCGGCGCCATCGCGCTTGATTTCAATTTCCGGCCATATTTTATCTGGCTTCACTGGCGCGTTATCCGCGGGATGAGGGGAAATTCAGGGGGCGATTGCGGTGCGGACAAGCTCAGACGGCATACGGCGGCAACTGTTCAGGCGCAAGCCGGCCGAGACGCTGTTGGCCGAAGCCGGACCGCATGCCGGCGGACTCAAACGCGCGCTCGGCGCGCTCGATTTGACCCTGCTGGGAATTGGCGCGATTGTCGGCGCGGGCATCTTTGTCCTGACCGGCGTGGCGGCGGCCAAATTCGCCGGTCCCGGACTCACCGTCTCGTTCGTGGTGGCGGGCTTCGCATGCGCGATGGCGGCGCTTTGTTATGCGGAGTTCGCCGCGATGATCCCGATTGCGGGCAGCGCTTATTCCTACTCTTACGCCACCATGGGCGAGTTGGTCGGATGGATCATCGGCTGGGACCTGGTGCTCGAATACGCGGTCGGAGCCGCCGCGGTGGCGGCGAGCTGGTCGGGCTATCTCGGCATTCTGCTCAAGGGGCTGGGCATTCATCTGTCGTCCGCGTGGACGCATGCGCCGGGTGCGATTCCGGGCGCGATCATGGACCTGCCAGCGCTGATTATCGTCCTGCTGGTCTCGGCGATTTTGTACGTCGGTATCTCGGAAAGCGCGCGAATCAACGCTATTATCGTGGTCATCAAGTTGCTCGCGATCGCGATCGTGATTGCGGTCGGAGCATTCTATGTGAAACCCGCCAATTGGTCGCCTTTCACGCCGTTTGGATGGAGCGGCGTGATGAAGGGCGCCGCGTACATTTTTTTCGCCTATATCGGCTTCGACGCGGTCTCCACCGCCGCGGAAGAGGTGATTAATCCCAACCGTGACTTGCCGATCGGAATTCTCGCCTCGCTGTTCGTATGCACCGCGCTTTATATCATCGTGTCGGCCGTGCTCACCGGAATGGTGCCCTACAATCTGATCGATCTGCGCGCGCCACTCGCCTCCGCATTCGTGATTCGCGGACTCAATGTGGTCGCGGGCGCGGTGTCGGTGGGCGCGGTGGCGGGACTCACGTCAGTGCTGCTCGTGCTGTTATTTGGCCAGTCGCGGATTTTCTATGCGATTTCGCGCGACGGCCTGTTGCCGTCGGTGTTCAGCCGGCCGCACCCGCGCTTTCGCACGCCTTACATTCCCACCACGCTGACCGGGATTGCGGTCGGACTTGCGGCGGCCTTCCTGCCAATCGAGGAAATCGCTGAATTGACCAATATCGGTACGTTGTTCGCCTTCGTGCTGGTATGCCTTGGCGTCTGGATCATGCGCCATCAGGAGCCCGGGCTTGAGCGGCCGTTCCGCACACCGCTGGTGCCGTTGGTGCCGATTCTTGGGATATTATTTTGCGGTTATTTGATGACCCAGTTGGCGCTGCTGACATGGCTTCGCTTCGTGGTCTGGATGGCGATCGGGCTCGCCATCTATTTTAGCTACGGCCGCTTTCACAGCCATATTGAGAGCGGTGGCGAGAGTATGCCAATACGCGGCACCGCCGATTGACCCGAACGAAGTTCCAAGCAGTCTACCACGGTCATTCCCGCATATTGAACGCACCGTCGCGGGCGGCGCGGCGGTGCGCGGTCGACCAAGCGAGGATTCGCATTCTGAAACGCGCTTCGCAGTTTTCTGCCTGCGCGCAATTCGCATGGTTCTAATCCTCGTTTCGCCCAATGTGGTTCGCTCCACTGACATGCCCGTTTCCTCGCGGTTTCCCTGTGCGCTCAGTTCCGCTCTGCCGCGCCTGATGTGCTCACGAGGCCCGCGGCTGCGCCGGACCGAATCCATTGGTGAGAAATTTCGGAATTTTTTGTTCCGATCGGAATCGAGGGTACGGCTTGTGCACAGTTCTCACAGCGAAATGCTTTCGCAGCGGTCACGCGGGGCAGGATACGCGAAGCCGAAGCAATGGCGGCAACAACCTTGAAGCAAGCGGCGGCGGGTCCACCCGCCGCGCATAAATGGCTCGTCACCATCGCCGTGATGCTTGGGGCGACGATGGAAATCCTGGACACCTCGATCGCGAACGTTGCCCTGCCATATATGCAAGGCAGCTTCAGTGTGACCGTGGATGAGATCACATGGGTTCTGACCAGCTACGTCATCGCCAACGGCATCATGATTCCGATGACCGGTTGGATCTCTGCGCGCTTCGGACGCAAACGCTATTTCATGACGTCGGTGGTCATCTTTATCGTCGCTTCCGGCTTGTGCGGCATTGCGCAGAGCCTCAGCGAGATGGTGGTGTTTCGGCTGTTGCAGGGAGCGGCGGGCGCGGCAATGATTCCGTCCTCGCAGGCGATTCTGATGGAGACCTTTCCGCCCAGCGAGCAGGCGATGGCGATGTCAATGTGGGGGCTCGGCATCATCATGGCGCCAATTTTTGGTCCGACCCTGGGCGGCTGGATCACCGACAATCTCAACTGGCGCTGGAATTTTTACATCAATGTGCCGATCGGCATTTTCTCTCTCATCATGGTTTACGCCTTCGTCAGCGACCCGCCCTATCTGACCAGGCGCAAGAATATACGCACGGATTATCTCGGGATTTTGTTTCTTGTCGTCGCGCTCGGGCTGATGCAGATTGTGCTCGATCGTGGGCAGCGCTCCGGCTGGTTTTCAGCGGCGTGGGTGCGCTACTTCACGTTTTTTTCTGTCACCTCCGCGATCCTGTTGGTTTTCCACGAACTGCATTTTTCTGAACCGATCGTCGATTTCAGAATATTCAGGTACCCGGCGTTTGCCGTCTCGGTCCTGATGATCATGGTGATGGTGCTGGGGCTTTATGCGATCAACCTGTTGAATCCCCTGTTTCTGCAGGATTTGCTCGGCTATAACGCCTGGCGAGCCGGGCTGGCCGTGCTGCCGCGCGGCGTCGGTGCCGGCATCGCGATGCTTCTGGTGGGTTTTCTTTCGCGCCGGGGGATCGATACCCGCCCGCTGATGGGAATGGGATTTGCCGTCGGTGCGTGGGCCGCATGGCAGATGTCCTACTGGAATTTGCAAGTCAGCATGGATGTGATCTTCTGGCCGATCCTGTTGTTTGGCTTAGTATCGATGGCCTTTCCGCTCCTTTCCGCCGGGGCCCTGGCGGATTTGCCCAACGAGCGGATGGGATACGGGTCCAGTCTGTACAACATGATGCGTGCGATCGGCGCGGCGATTGGCATCTCGCTCGTGAGCAATCTGCTCGCCCGGCGCGCACAGATCCATCAGAGTCATCTCGTGAAGGATTTGTCGCCCTTCACCGCCTGGCAGTTCAGTCAACGGCAGCCGCTAGTTCCCGGCGGAATCCATCTGAATCTGGCGCCGGCGCTGGCGCATGGCAATAAGCTTGGGCTGGGACTGGCTTATTCGATCATCCGCAAACAGTCCACCCTGATGGCCTATAACGACATCTATCGCTTGATTGCGTTTCTGATGCTGTGCCTGATTCCGTGGTTCCTTCTCCTGCGGAAGCCCGGCACCGACCGGCCGCCGGCGCATTGATGCGCACACAAGTCCGCAAGGCGCTCAGAAATCACGAGTCCGCAAGGCGCGCTAACAATCATTTATTAGCCGTGGCACTCGATTGCGGCGGCGGCTGCTGGGAAAAATATCTGACGATTTCCTCGAGCAGGCCGTCGGCCGTGTAATCATTGGGACAAACTACCACCGCGAAGCCGAGCTGTTGCGCGGTTGCGGCGGTAATCGGCCCGATCGCCGCGACTTTTAGTCCAGCGTGGCCGAGCATCTGATGAAAATTATTGGCCGTGCTCGAACTGGTAAACGTGACCAGATCGATGCCGTCCGTGGCGATCAGGGTACGGATGCGCTCGAGATTGGGGTTTGCCGGTATGACAGTTTTGTAGGCGGGCGCCACCACCACCTCAAGCGCGCCTTTTTCAACCAAAGTTGCAGGCAGGATTTCCCGCGCGACTTGTGCGCGCGCAATCAGGATGCGCGCGCCCGCAATCTCCGCTTCGCCGATTGCATCGATGATCGCCTCGGCGCGGAATTCGCGCGGCATCGCGGCGACTTTAAGCCCGTAATTTCTGACACGCGCTGCCGTCGCCGGTCCAATCGTGGCAACCGAAGCGTCTCCCAGCTCACGGATGTCGCGTGCGAGCGTGCGCATGCGCCCAATGAAATATTCGACGCCGGTCGCGCTGGTGAAAATGATCCAATCAAACGACGACGCACGCGCGAGCGCGTCGTCCAGCTTTTCGTAAGTGTCGGGCGGCGCGCTCTCGATGGTCGGGAATTCGACTGCCTCGGCGCCAAGCGCGCGCAAACGTTCCGCCAGCACATTCGCGTTTGCCGCCGCGCGCGTGACCACAATGCGCCGTCCGAACAGTGGCGCGCGTTCGAACCATGCCAGCGTAGGCCGCAATCCGGCACATTCGCCCACCACCACCACCGCCGGCGCCGCCAGACCACCGCGCTCCGCCTCGTCGGCCAGTGTGCCGAGCGTGGCGGACACGGTTTTTTGCGCGGCGGTGGTTGCCCATTGAATCGCCGCCGCCGGCGTCTCGGGCGCAAGCCCGCCGCTTATCAGACGCGCCAGGTTCTGGCGCATGTGCGCGGTCGCCATCAGCAGCACCAGCGTTCCGCGCCCCCGAGCGGCGCGCGCCAGTTCATTCCACGGCAACGCCGTCTCCGGCGCCTTGTCGTCATCTTCATGACCGGTCAGAAAGGCAACGAACGAACCGCGTTCGCGATGAGTCAGTGGAATCCCGGCAAACGCTGGTGCCGCGATCGCGGAGGTGAGGCCGGGAATGACTTCGAAACTGACATCCGCCGCGGCGAGCGCTTCAGCCTCTTCGCCTCCGCGTCCGAAAATGAAGGGATCGCCTCCCTTGAGGCGGATTACCAGCCGTCCCTCCCGCGCGCCGGCGATCAATAGGCGATTGATTTCGTCCTGGGTGAAGCGATGCTCACGCCCACCCATCTTGCCGACGTATCTCAACTCGGCGCTGGCGGGGGCGAGCTGTAACAACTCGGGGCTGGCGAGATAATCGTAAATGACGACGTCGGCTTCGCGGAGAATCTTGGCGCCGCGCAGAGTAATCAGGTCGGGTGCGCCCGGTCCGGCACCAACCAAATAGACCTTGCCGCGTTTATTCACCGATCAGCTCGCTTGCGCCAAGATTCAGCAGCCGGCGGCCTAGCTCGATTCCCAGCCGACGGCCGATTGCTGATAGATCCGCGTCGGGGTCGCCATCGTAACTGGCCGAGATTTGATCGGTGAGATTGCGCGAGCCGTCCTGGTTGAAGAGCATCGTGCGCACACTCAGCGCGTCGCGCGCCACGGCGCCCTTGACGCCGACTGGTGATACGCACGAGGCGCCGATCGTGGCGAGGAACGCGCGCTCGGCGGTGATCTCAGCCGCGGCGTGCCGGTCGTTGAGCGACGCCACCGCCGTTTCCAGTTCGGCTGACCCGCGTAGCGGAATATCGGCGAGGGTTTCGATCGCCAGTGCGCCTTGCCCGCCTGACGGTACAAAATCGCCCTCATCGAGCGCTTCGAGGTTAAGACCATGCGATCGTTCGAGCCGCTTAAGTCCGGCCAGTGCCAGAACTATGGCGTCGAAATCACCTTCTTGCAGGCGCGCCAAACGCGTATCGATGTTGCCGCGCAGCGCGATGATCGCCAGGTCGGAGCGTCGTCGGATGACCTGCAGGCGGCGGCGAATCGACGACGTGCCCACACGCGCGCCAGCCGGCAGGGCGGCGAAACCGCCTGGCTGCCGCGTGATCAGGGCGTCGCGCGGGTCTTCGCGTTCGGGCACCGCAATGATGCGGAATGCCGGAGAGAGGACGGCGGGCAGGTCCTTCATCGAATGGACCGCGAGGTCCGCTTGTCCTCCAATCAAGGCCTGTTCAAGCTCGCGAATGAAAAGTCCCTTGCCACCGACGCGCGCCAACGACGCGCCGGTCAGCTTGTCGCCACGCGTGCGAATCGCGACGATTTCGACTGGACCGCCGAGCCGCCGTTCGAGCTGCTGCCTGACCAGATTCGATTGTGCCAGGGCCAAGGCGCTGGGTCGCGAGGCAATACGCAACATGACCGCTATCATGCGCTCGCGTGCGCGGCAGTCATAGGTCGTCCTCGCCGTCGTCGCGATCAGGATCAAATCCCTCCGCGAGCAAATTGCCACACAACAGCCGTCGCGCGATTTCCGCCGCGTTGAGGCCTTCGGGCAGGCCGGCGCGGCCTTCGCGCAAGCCGGATAGAATCCGATGGAGCAATTTATTTACCAAACTGCGCGTGAGCGCCTCGATCCGCTCGCGTTCAGCCGGTGCGAGCGCGGCCAGCCAGGCGCGATGGCGTTCCAATTCGTCATCGCGCAGGTGCTCGATGCTGTTGCGGATATCCTTGATGGCGGGCACCAAATCGAGTTGATCGAGCCACTTGCAGAACGAGTCGAGTTCGGTCTCGACAATGGCTTCGGCCTTCTCCGCCTCGCGCTCACGCTCCCCGCGCGTTTCGGTTATTAGCGCGCCGAGGTCGTCGATGTCGTAGAGATAGACATTTTCCCTGCCATTGAGCCGCTCGTCGAAGTTGCGCGGCACGCCCAGGTCAATCAGGAACATCGGGCGATAGCGGCGCTCCTTCAAAACGCTGTCGAACTCATCATGACTGAGCACTGGACGCGGCGTCGCCAGCGAGCCGATAACGATGTCGGCCATCTTCAGGTATGGCCTGAAATTATCGAAATGGACGGCGGTGGCGTCCAACTCGCGCGCCAGCTCGACCGCGTGATCAAACGTGCGGCTGGTGATCAGCAGCGATTGGACGCCGGCGCGCTTGAGATTACGCGCGCATACCGCGGCTATCTGGCCCGCGCCGATCAGCATCACGGTCTTGTCGCTCAGCGCGTCGAAGATCTTGCCGGCCAAATTGACCGCCGCCGAGCCCACCGAGACCGAACCATGACCGATCAGCGTCGTTTTGCGCACCCGCTTGGCCACCGAGAAGGCCTTGTGAAAGGCGCGATGAAGCACCAGCCCGGCGGTGCCGGCTTCGGCCGCATGCGCATAGGCGGCTTTGAGTTGACCCAGGATTTGCGGTTCGCCCACCACCATCGAGTCAAGACTGGCGCCGACGCGGAACAGATGGCGGGCAGCCGCGCGTGCTTCGAAGCGATAGAGCGACGAGCGGAACGCATGGGCCGCAACGCCCCGATCCGAAGCCAGGAATCCAGCTATCTGCTCGCCGGCATGAACAGGTTGCCCGGTAACCCCGATGATCTCGACCCGATTGCAGGTCGAGAGCAGCGCAACTTCCGCCAACGCGGGCGCACTCTCCTTGAGCGCGGCCAGCGCCCGCGCGATCTGATCGTCGGCATAAGCCAGGCGTTCACGTACCGCCACCGCCGCGGTGCGATGATTCACGCCAAAGATAAAAAGTGCGTCCTCCATCTGATCAGCCGAAATTACCGCCATGCTTGCCGGGGTTGACCAGGCTTACACCGACAAACGAACCGAGCAAAACCGTGAAAACCACAATTGTAAGGGCTGCCACGCGCCGGCCACGCCAGCCTATCGTCAGACGGGATTCCAGCAATCCGGCATACAACACCCATATGATCGCCGACCATAACTCCTGGGGTTCCCACGACCAGAAATGCCCCCAGGTTGCGTCGGCCCAGATGGCGCCGGTCACAATCGCCAGGCTCAGCATGAGAAAACCCCAGCCCAGCAGGTGATAGTTGACGCGGTCGAGTTTCTCAAGGCTGAGTGGGCGTTCGTCCCCGGAATCGAGCGGCCGTTTCGCTTTAAGGCGCGATTCGTAAATCAGGTAAACCACGCTCACACCGGCCGCCAATACGAACAGCGCATAACCAAGAAAAGCCAACGTGACGTGTATCGGCAGCCATGCGCTGCGCAGGCTCGCCGGCACCACCAGGCGGCTTTGCCGGGACATCGCCGCCGCCACGGCCGTCACGACCGCCACCAGCGGGGCAACGAACGCGCCGACTACCGCCATCCGCAGGCGCACGATCAACACGATTCCGGCGATTGCCGTCAACCAGGCCAGAAATGCGAGCGATTGGGCGAAGTTGGTTACCGGGATGTTGCCCGCCTGCGCCGCGCGCATCGCGAGTTCAACCGCCTGCAGGGCCGCGCCGGCGCCGAGTAATCCAATCGCGTAATGATTCCAGCGGGTCGGTAAAATGCCCGTCCGGCTTAGGATAAAAGCCCCTGCCGCGCAGGCGTAACATAAAAGGGCTGGAATCAACCAGATGACGTTCATGAAACGGCCTACCGCGTGACCGCCGCCACGGTCGCCGCAAGCTCCGCCGGGCAACTGACCAGGCGTGCGCGATCAAAGCCGAGCTGTGTCAGACCAGCGCCCATCGCGGACATCAATAACCGGTCGGCGGCGTCAAAATCCCGCCGCTTAAGACAATCATGCAACGCTGAGGCGGCCAACGCCTGATTCACGCACCGACGCTTGCCGGCCGCTGGTTCGCACCTGCGCAGATAGTCGCGTGCGGCGCCCAGGATTTCGACCAAGAGACCATATTCAGGGCCATGGCCCGCCTCGAATTCCTCGCGCAGCAACTTTGCCAAACCCGGACTCGCGCCGCCAGTCGAAATCGCAATTTGCAGACGTCCGCGTTGTGCCACCGCGGGTGCTATAAAGGTACACAATTCGTTCATGTCGGCAATGTTGATTGGAATCCCCAGCGCACGCGCCTCCTCCGCCGCCATCCGCGCGACCGCGCTATCGCTGAGCGCGGCGTAGACCAGGAGATGGCCGCGCAGGTCGCCAGGCTCGTAGCGGCGCGCGAGATGATGCAGCGCATGGTCGGAGGCAAGCGCTCGCAGGCGTGGTGTCAAGCTTGGGCTGATGACGGTCACGGTCGCCTGTGCCTTGAGCAACGCCATAATCTTGCGCTCGGCCACCGCGCCGCCACCCAGCACCAGGCACGACTTGCCGGTCACCTCGAGAAATAAAGGCAGGTATCCCATCGAATCGCACGAATTCTATTACAAGCGGAATTCGAGCAATAGTGCGGGAGGGGGCTCGGATGACGCGCGCAATCAATCGCACTCGAGGCACGGTGTTGTGTGCGCAATTAGAAGAAGCGCAGGGTTACTCTGGTAGGAGTCGCGGCCTGCTCGGCCGTGAGCGGCTCTTGCCGCACCATGGCATGCGGTTTATCCGAAGCCGGCTCGAACCCTTCATGTGGATGCACATGTTCTTCATGCGTTTTCCCATCGACCTGGTGTTTCTCGGCCACGATGATCGCGTTATCAAGATCAATCCCGGACTGAAGCCCTGGCGACTATCGTCAATCGTGATTGGAGCCACCCAGGCGCTGGAATTGGCCGCCGGCGCGGTGGCGCGCAGCGGCACCGCTGTCGGGGATCGGATTGTGATCGAACCAATCAGCCTCGACTGAGGAATCCACATATTCACGCGGCTCTTCGAAACGGCCGCATCCCGGTGCTGGATGGCGCGCTCGCGACGCACAGTTATGTTCGGCCTACAAATTGCTTTCTTCCGCCATCGGACGCGGGGTTGAATGCTACGGGCTGGCCTCATTCCGGAGTCGGCGCAGATCCGAGCCGGGTGGGTTCGTCGTGATCGTCAAGGCGAAGACTTTGCGTATTGCTTTTAGGCAAAATCACTCGTGAGTGCTCCGTGATGGAGTAACATGGAACAGATTAAGATAATAAGAATAAAGATAGCAATTGCTGATTGTGGTTGACACCTGCAATTTGCGCCGCTTAGAATTACCCCCGAACGCGATAATTCTTCCGTTGACGCGTGCAACTTCCTCTTGGGCGTTCGCAACGTACGGCGGATTTGACCGGCTGCTCGTCGTCGGCAAATGCGAAATTTTCCGCAACTAAACGCGAGCCGTTTGCGCCATATGCATTCTTTGGCCTGTTGAGAGTAGCCATGATCTGGAACGTCACTAAATCCATTCCCGCCTCAGTGATCCGAGTGGGCCAATTCTGTCCGCTTGCGCGGCTTGGCTCGAAACGGGATGGCCCGAAAGCGGACCATACAGGTTTGCGCTCGATGCGACGCTAGCCAACGCGACCGTCCTTGCTGTTCACGTCTACCCGTCTGGCACGCTGGGGGGGAAGGGATAGATGAGACGACCTATCATCTTTGTTTTGTTGGCGGGCGTGGCTGCACTGCTCGCGGCGCTGGTGGTCTATTCGGCTTTGAAAAAACGCGAAGCTGAAGTTCGCCAAGCCAAAGCTCAAAGCGTTGAGATCGTGGTTGCCGCGCACGACCTTACGATCGGCACCAAGCTTGATCCCGCGGCGGTGAAACTCGCGCGATGGTCACGCGACAGTGTCCCGCCAGGAGCCTATACCAGTGTCACTGCGGTGATGAATCAGTACACCAAAAGCGGCTTTGTCGAGAACGAGCCAATCGTGGCCGACCGCCTGTTCAATGGCGACAAGGACGCGGGGGTGATGCCGATGCTGATTCCGCCCGGCATGCGCGCGATTTCGGTGCCGGTCGATGAAGTCAGCGATATCGCCGGCTTTGTGCTGCCGCACGCGCACGTCGACGTGCTGGTGGCCTTGCAGGATAACGGCACTCCCGGGAATCAGCCATTTTCCAAAATTGTACTGCAGGATGTCGAGGTGCTGGCGGTCGCCCAACAGATTGAAAAAATCAACGACAAGCCGCAGGTGGTGAAGGTGGTCACCTTGTTGGTCACACCGCAACAAGCCGAACGCGTCGCGCTCGCCAGCCGCGAGGGCAGCCTGCGTCTCGCAATGCGCAATTACGACGATCGAGAAATCGTGACGACCAACGGGGTTGACGTCCAGGAGTTACTGCATGCCTACAGCGAGGTGTCAACCGCGCTGCCGGTCTCGCCCGTGCAACATCCCACCGTACGGGTTCGCCAGCGGCGCTCACCGCCGTCGGTCAAGGTTGAAGTGATGCGCAATGGGCGCACCACGGAATCAATTACCTTCGTACGCAGCGGTGGGGCGATGACGCAGGCGCCCGCACCGCAAGCGCAGGCCCCGGCCGCAACCTCGAGCGCCTCGCCCGAGGAGAAGACGACGTCCGCTTCCGAACCCGCCGCCGTGATCAACACCATCGCGTCCTCGCCATCCAATAATCGCGGATTGGCGGCCGTGAATACTGGCGGAGGCGCTATCGGTGGACCGCTTGGGGGTTTTGACAGCCCGCGTGCCAAAACCATCGACATTCCATGAGCCAGCGAAGCGTTGGGCTGAGGCGGACCACATGAAGGTGCGATACGGGCGAGAACTGATCGCGGCGTTGGTGTGCTCCGCGCTGCTATTCTTCACGGGCGGGGTCGCCAGTGCGGCTGACGCTTCTTTATCCGCGGTGCCGATCACGATCAATGCGGGTGAAA
This sequence comes from Binataceae bacterium (SeqCode), assembly GCA_050736615.1. GTDB lineage: Bacteria > Desulfobacterota > Binatia > Binatales > Binataceae > JBOHWJ01. Next base: position 13,312 of record JBOHWL010000069.1, read on the forward strand.
CCTACGTGATCAAAAATCTCGCGCCCAACGGCACGCCAGCGGTCCATGTGGTGGACAATCCCGACGCGCTGATTATCCACGCCGAGACGCCCGGCCAACTGGTGTTGTTGGGGACTTCGGCGGGAAGCTGGACGATTAGCGCCACCACCAGCGCCGGCCGACAAGTCACCTATGATGTGACGGTTAAGGCCGTCGCGAGCCCGTTTCGTCACCCGTTGGCTCCCGGCAAGGCGCCACCCGTGATGGGTGGCTTAAGCGATGCCGGCGTGGCGAGCACCAGCGCGCTCGACGCGGGCAGCGGGCCGGTCTCGCATGTGACGAGCGTCGGCGCACCGTCGCCAGCGGCGGACGACTCGAAGCCGGGCGCCAAAGCAACCGCCGTCAGCTACATCGCCCCTGCAGCCCCGGCCGCGGCCGGGGCCAGTCAACCGGCCAGCCTACCGCTTATGCCGAGTCAAGCCTCCGGTGAGCTGCCCGTGCGAAAATTCAAAAGCGATCCGTTGGCCGAGCGGCCGCCCTCCGCGATGGTGGTCAACGGTGGCCATCATTATCTGCCCAACGACGTTATCAGCCTGATGAAGGGCACTTCGGAGATTTTCGACTTCCCCCATCGGATACGCCGGGTCTCGATCGCCGATACCGATATTGCCGATCTGCAGGTGGTGAATCCCTATCAGATCAATCTGATTGGCCATAAGCCGGGCTTCACCACGCTCGCCGTGTGGGATGTAAACGGCATCTATCAAGAACGCGAGATTCGCGTCGACCCGTACGGCAAGCAGCAGGTCTTGCTCAACGTCATCGTGGCCGAATTGAACAAAAGCCGGCTCGAGGCGCAGGGCATCAACTGGACCGCCGCGCTACCCAACTATAATGTTTCGCTGGTCAGTCTGGCCGGCGGTGTGGCGACGCCGTACACGCCGACTTCGGCGCTGACCACCAGTACCATCCTGGGTGCCGGGACACCGACGCAGACTTTGGTGCAAAACACCGTGCAAGGCGCGCTGCCGCCGAGCGGAGCGCTGATCCCGCTGCTGCTGTCGCAAAACATGAGCTACGGGCTTACCGCCGGTAACTCGAACGTGCTAACACAGACATTTTTTCAGTTCATGGAGCAGCATGGGTTGGCGAAAATCCTGGCCGAGCCGCATCTGCTGGCCAATTCCGGCGAGAAGGCGGAATTCCTGTCGGGCGGCGAAATTCCCATCGTCATCGCGCAGGCGCTCAATACCTCGGTGGTCTTCAAGCAGTTCGGCACTTCGGTTATCTTCGTGCCCACTGTCGTTGGACGCGACGATATCGAACTCGAAGTAAGACCCGAAGTCTCCGAGCCCGATTACGCTCATGGCGTGCAGCTTTTCGGCTTTACCGTACCGGCCTTCGTGACCCGGCGCGCGCAGACCTGGGTGCGCTTGAAGAACAATCAGACCCTGATTATCGCCGGCTTGATTCTTCATACCAAGACCTCGACCGTGGACAAGACTCCTTACCTTGGTGACATTCCGTATCTGGGTATGCTGTTCAAAAACACCGAATACCAGGATCAGGAATCGGACCTGGTGATGAGTGTGACACCGCAACTGGTGCGGCCGCTGCCCGCCACGGGCGCGGTGGCGCTGCCGACTGAACGGCCGCCGCTTAGTGAAAGTGAGATTCAAACGCGCCGCTTGAGCGTGCCCGACGCGAGCCGCCCGCGATTTTGATATGACAGGGCTTAACCTCGATGGAGACGGATTCCGGTGCCGGTCTTAGCCAAGCCCGAAGCCAAGCGTGGTGCGCTGCGAGTGCTGTTGGTGGGCGAGGCGGACGATCGCCGCGCCGAGGTCAAGGCCGCGCTCAGCGACTTGGGCGACCCGCCCCTCGAAGTGGCCGAAGCGGGTTCCGCGCTCAATGGTTCGAGCAATGGCGTGGCGCCGCCGGACGTCACGATGGTGCTGTTCAACGGCGGCAATGAACAGGCCGCATTGGCCTATCTGCAAAGCGAATCCGAGCATCAGCCGCGCCCGGTCCTGTTCGCGCTGATGCACGAACGGTCGCCGGTGCTGATGCGCAGGGTGTTGCGGGCCGGCGCCGACGAGCTGCTGTTTCTACCGCTCGAAGCCGGCGACGCGGCGCGGGCGCTGCTCAAGATCAGCGAAACCCGGAGAAAAGCCGAGCGCCGGAGCGGCGGCGTGATTTGCTCGTTGGTCAGCACCGTCGGCGGCGTTGGCGTCACCAGTTTGGCCGCCAATGTGGCGCTGGCCTTACGCCACGTGCTCGATAAACGGGTGGCGCTGGCGGACCTCGACCTGCAGACCGGCGGCTTGTCGGTGTTTCTGAATCTCGAGCCCGAATGCACCATCATGCAGCTTTGCCAATCCGATCGTAAGCTCGATTCCATGCAACTCGAAGCGGCCTTGACCAAACATCCCTCGGGCGTTTACCTGTTGGCCGGCCCCAAACGCATCGAAGACAGCGAACTGGTTTCGGACCAAACCGTCGGGGCGGTGCTGGAACTGATGCGTCAGCTTTTCGACTTCGTCGTGGTCGATTGCGGCGGGTATATTGACGAGAACGCGGTCGCGGTATGGGAGCGCTCGGACCATCTCTTCTACGTGCTGGATCAATCAATCGCGGCGGCACGCTGCGCCTGGCGTTTTCTCGACCTTTTCGGACGCCTGGGGTTAGCGGGAGTGGAGCCGGCCTTCGTGCTCAGCCGCTATGTGCCGCATCATCCGATCAGCGAAGAGCAGATTACCCACACCCTGGGGCGGCCGATTTACGCCAAGATTCCACGCGACGAAAAGACCCTCGAGCGCATGCAATTACGCGGACAGGATTTGTGGCAGGTGGGACCTGGCTCGCCGCTGGCGCGATCGGTCGAGGAGCTGGCGCGGAAGCTGGCGGCGGGCGGCGAGCCGGCGGTAGAGTCAAATGGCAGTTTAATCGGGCGCCTATGGTCCGCCCTGGGCGGACGCGCCGCGGGATAAAAGCTCATGAAGCTGGTCGAGCGCATTTCCTCACAGAAGCCGGACAATGGCCCAAGCGCTCCGCGAACCACCCTGATTGGCGCCACTCCGCGGCGCCAGCGCGACGTGCTTGCCGATGGCTTTCAGCAACTCAAGCTGGCGGTGCACAATCGCCTGTTCGAGACCCTCGATGTCTCGCGCCTGGAGAGTCTCGAAGCCAACATGGCTTCAACCAAAGTCACTCAGACAATCAGCGATATTCTCACCGAAGAGGGACGGCTGCTGACCGAGAGCGACCGCGCGCGGCTGGTTGAGGAGATCAAGAATGAGTTGCTCGGCCTGGGACCGCTGGAACCGTTGTTATGGGACGACAACGTCAGCGACATTCTGGTCAACGGCCCCAACCAGGTTTACGTCGAGCGTCAGGGCAAGCTCTATCTGACCGACGTGCGCTTCAACGACGACCAGCACCTGATGCTGATCATCGATCGTATCGTGTCGCAGGTCGGGCGCCGGGTTGATGAGGCCTCGCCGATGGTCGATGCGCGCTGGCCCGACGGCTCGCGCATTAACGCGATCGTGCCGCCGCTGGCGCTGGACGGGCCGGCGCTGTCGATTCGCCGCTTCGGCCAGCGGCGTTTCACCATGGAAGACCTGATAGAAAAAGAGACGCTTACGGGGGAGATGGCGGAGTTCGTCCAGGCTATCGTGCGCGCCCGGCTCAATTTGCTGGTCTGCGGCGGCACCGGCTCCGGCAAGACCACGATGCTCAATTGCGTGTCGGCATATATTCCCGGCGACGAGCGGATTGTCACGATCGAAGACTCGGCCGAACTGATGCTGCAGCAGCCGCATGTGGTGCGACTCGAAACCCGGCCGTCCAATGTCGAGGGCAAGGGCGAGGTGACACAGCGCGAATTGGTGCGAAACTCGCTGCGCATGCGGCCCGATCGCATCATCGTCGGTGAAGCGCGCGGCGCCGAAGTTTTTGACATGCTGCAGGCGATGTCGACCGGACATGACGGCTCGATTTGCACGCTGCACGCCAATACTCCGCGCGACGCGCTCGGACGGCTCGAAATGATGATGATGCTGTCGGGTGCATCGATACCGCAGCGCGCGATGCGCCAGCAGATAGCCGCCGCCATCAATATCGTGGTGCATCTCAGCCGGCTCTCCGACGGCTCGCGCAAAGTGATGAAGGTTTCCGAAATCGTCGGGCTCGAAAGCGAGGCGGTGCTGATGCAGGATCTGTTTGAATTCAAGCGCACCGGCATTGGTCCGGGCGGCAAGGTCCTGGGCCAGTTTCGGCCCACCGGTATCCGTTCGATGTATAGCGAGCGGGTGGCGGCCGCGGGTTA
>JBOHWL010000070.1:0-28840 GCA_050736615.1 Binataceae bacterium (SeqCode)
TCCGATAGGGCGTGCCGGACGCGATCAGAGTTACTACAAGAATGTTCGAGCCGATGAACTCGGCGTCAAGTGCGTGCGCGCGCTAATGGAACGCAACCCGGCGCTCGACCCGAAGGAAATCGAAGACCTGGTATGGGGCTGCGCCAATCAGTCGGGCGAACAGGGACTGAACATCGGGCGAATGATCGCGCTACTGGCCGGATTGCCGGTCGAAGTCGCCGGCACCACGGTCGACCGTCAATGCGGCTCGAGTCTGCAGGCGGTCAACTTTGGCGCTTATGAAATCATGTGTGGCGCCGGCGAAGCCGTGATTGCCGGCGGGGTCGAGCACATGACGCATGTACCGATGGGCGCGGGCGTTAATCCCAATCAGCGATTGTTGGAAAAATTTCCGCCGGATATGTTCCTCATGGGGATGACGGCGGAGCGGCTCGCCGCGATGTACCACATCAGCCGCGAGCAGAGCGACCGTTTCGCGTTGCACTCCAATCAACAAGCGATTGCCGCGCGCGAGCGCTTCAAACAGGAAATTGTGCCGGTTGAACTAGCTAATGGAATCGTCGATGTGGACCAGGGGCCGCGTCCCGAAACGGATTTGGCGAAGCTCGCCTCGCTCAAGCCGTCGTTCAAACCCGACGGCCAGGTGACTGCCGGTAATTCCTCGCAGATTAGCGATGGCGCCGCCGCTGTGCTCCTGATGAGTGCGGAGCGGGCGCACGCCTTGAACATAGCGCCAATGGCGCGGATTCGGGCCACGGCGGTCGCCGGGGTAGGCCCTGAGATTATGGGATGGGGTCCGGTACCGGCCACGCGCAAGGCGCTGGCGCGCGCGGAACTCACGCTGAGCGACATCGATCTATGGGAGATAAATGAAGCCTTTGCCGCCCAAGTGCTTGCCTGCAATACGGAATTGCGGGTCGACGAGGAGCTGCTCAACGTCAACGGCGGCGCGATCGCACTGGGACATCCGCTCGGATGCTCGGGTGCCCGCCTGATGGTGACGCTGGTGCATGAAATGCGACGACGGGGCGTGGCGCTCGGCGTTGCCACGATGTGCATTGGGATAGGCCAGGGAATCGCGACCGTGGTCGAGCGGACGTGAGAAGAAAGAAAACAGGCGCGACGGCGTCTGACCGTCGCGCCAGAAAATCGCGTATGGAACGGGGCTACTGCGCCGCTGGCTTCGACGGCTCTCCGATCACCTCACTGACCATCGTCTGCAACTCGCCGTTTTCGTAGAGCTCGCGGATGATGTCGCATCCGCCGACGAATTTGCCATCTATGTAGACCTGCGGAATGGTCGGCCAATTGCTGTAGGTCTTGATTGCGTCGCGCAATTCCGGATCGCTCAGGACATCACAAGTCCCGTACGGGGCGCCAAGTTCCTCCAGCACCTGCACTGTGGCCGCGGAAAAGCCGCATTGGGGGAAACTGCGGTTTCCCTTCATGAAAACCATGATTTTGTTCTCGCCAATCGCCGTTTGAATTCGGTCAACCGCGCTCGACATCGAATTACCTCCGATTCTGATACTGCGCCGGGGTCAACGTCTTGAGGCTGAGCGCATGCACCCGCGCGCGCATGGCGTCGCCCAGCACGCTGTAAACCGCCTGATGGCGTTCGACCAGACCCTTGCCCTCGAAAATGTCGCTGACAATCAGGGCTTCGAAGTGGTCGCCGCCACCGGTCGTGTCACGTACTTCCACAACCGCGCCGGGTAGGCCCTGCTCAATTATCCGTTGCAACTCCTGAGCGTCCATCGCCGCTATCTTAGCGTGCCGTCCGCGATCAATTCCACTATCTTGACGAAAAGTGGCGTTCACCCGGCGACGGATCTCACATGGCATGTCAGGCGGCGCGTCGGGCGCCGCTCTCGAGCGCAGGCGTGCCCGCGCCATCGAGACTCAGCGCGCCGGGACCGAAGCTGGCGAAGGCGAGCAGGCCACCCATCATCGCGATATTCTTGAGCCATTCGACCTCTTGGCCGGTCAGCACATGAAAAACAATCGTCACCGGGATCAACCATAAAAATAAAATGAACGCGGCCCAACGGGTTTGCAGGCCCAGGATCAACAGCACCGAGCAGACGATTTCGATCACCATGCTCGCATAGAGCAACGGATATACTGAAGCGGCGGGCATCTGATGCGCAAGCATGATGCCATGGAACATGCCGGTATGCATCGCCTTCATGATTCCCGAGTTAAGAAAGATGATCGCCATCAAGATACGGCCGATCAGTGCCGCGACGTTGCGCAATCCATCCATGCTTCACCTCTTGCGCTAAATTTGAGCGCCTGCCGAGACCGCGGGGACGGCTCGAGGACGCGTACTTTCCATTGGAATCATAAGCGATGCTCAAAGCGGATTGACATGGACGACTGGCCACCGCGTGAATCATGGTTGGCCGCCGAGGTATCCGTGCCGGCGGGTTTGAGCGAATGTCCCAGAGGACGCGAGCGTGCTGGCTGCAAGCCACGCACCTTGCGCGTCTCTTCGTTTGCGGCCATCCGGTCGTCGTACTCGTTGCCGTGGCCCTCGTAATGGGCGACGAAGCGCCGCGCCGAACCCTCGTCCATGTGGCATAGCAGCGGAAGTTCAGGATAACGCAGGCATAGCGGCGCCCGTGCCGCGGCGCGAGCGGGCCGGGCCGCGGCCGTGCCGGACGGACTGGGTTTGGCGGAGCAGATCGCAAAGGTCGAGATCACGCGCGGCGCCGCGCGACCGCATTCTGGACAGTCGTGAAACTGGTCGCCAAGCGAAGCCAGCACTTCGAACAGCAGGTCACAGGTTTGGCAATGGCACTCGTAAATTGGCATCAGGAGTTAGGGAATCTCTCTGCATAGGTCTTTGCTGTGATCCCTCGGTTTCGCTCGGAGTGTGTGACCTTTTGTCATTCTGAACGGAGTCTGCGAAGTGAAGAATCCCGGTAAAAGCTGGCAAAAGCAAAAAATTCGGGATTCTTCGCTGTGCTCAGAATGACAGAGAGGCCAGTTTCTTCACACATTCTCTGGGGTGACACAAACCGGAGCAGGTCTCCTAAATTTCGTGTTTTTCATCGGGATCCAAAAATCACGCTCTCAGCCGAAATTGACGTTGTAGAAGCGGGCCGGGTTGTCATGCAGCAGGCGTCCGCTCACTTCAGCGGGAAATTTATCCAGCTTTTCGCGCAATTCGTTCAGCGCACCTGGATAGAGACAATCAAAATGAGGGTAATCCGCTCCCCATAGGATGTTTTCGCCCAAGCCATGATCGACGACATCGGCCAGTGTGCTTTCGTCGGCATCATAGGCGACAAAGCATTGACGGCGGAAATACTCGCTGGGCTTGTCCTTCATCCACGGCACCAACTTGCCCATCTTTTCGAAATGTCCGTCGAGCCGATCGAGCCAGTACAACATCCAGCCTGAGCCCGCTTCGAGAAACGATACCCGCAGCCTGGGATACTTCGCCAGCACGCCGCCGCAGATGATGTCCATCGAGGCCATTTCCTGCTCGAGTGGATGACAGATGATATGGCTGAAGAACAAATCATTGTTTGGATAACGATCGTTCGCGACGCTCGGAACGGTATCAATGGCGAAGCTGCCGTGCACCGAGATTGGCAGGTTGAGTTCCTCGGCGGCCGACCAGAACGGCTCATAAGCCGGATCGTTGAGGCGGCGGCCGTTATATGGTGTTGGCCGAATGGTCGCGGCGCATAGCCCCAGTTCCTTGATGTGACGCAATTCCCGCGTCGCCATCGCGACATCCTGCAACGGGACGGTGCCGGCCGCGAACAGGCGGCCCTTGCCCTGGTTGCAAAAGTCCGTGGCCCAGCGGTTATAGGCGTTGCAAGTCACGGCCGCCACTTCATGGTCGCGGATGCCGGCATAAAGCAGTCCGATCGTTGGATAGAGCACGCTCGCGCGCAAACCTTCAGTATCGAGCACTTCGACGCGCGCCTTGGGCTCCTTGGCGCCGGCAGGAACCTCGTCCCATCGCGTGCGCAAGGTTTTATCGAGGTCGGTTAGGCCGTTGGGTACGGAGGCGGCGGCGATCGGCAATTCGTCGAACACGCGGCCTTCCATCTTTATATAGGCGATACCGTCGTCGCGTGCGACCACTCGCGGCACCAATTCGCGAAATTTGGCCGGGACGTATTGATCGGCGATCTCGTTGGGTTCAAGCAGATGCGAATCAGAATCAACGTAAACGCTCATATTCGCCGACCTCCGTCGTTCCAATGCGAAACGTGCGCTCTCGATGTAGTTGCTTACGCCAATTGCTCGCGCGCTGGCAAGATGGGAGACCGGCCGTCAGCCTGACTTAGCGAGCTTGTCTCGTCGGCTGAGAGTAATTAAGGTCCCGTTTATCCTAGCGCCGGTTTGATCCATTGACGGAGTAATTATGGCCCTCTGGAAAACCGATCAGACATTCTATCCCTCGCCACGTATGGCGATGCAGGCGCCGCCGGAGCGGCTGGCCTACGTAGCGGCTTTCAATCCAAAGGCGGGCAACGGCCGTGCCGACGCCATGTGCGTGCTTGACGTTGACCGCAACTCGCCGAGCTACAGCCAAATTGTCGGACGGCTCGAGATGCCCGCGGTGGGCGATGAATTGCATCATTTCGGATGGAACGCCTGTAGCGCGGCGTTGTGCCCCTATGCGCCACATCCGCATGTCGAACGGCGCTACCTGGTCGTGCCGGGGCTGCGTTCGTCGCGCATATACATCCTCGATACCAAACCTGACCCGCATCATCCCAGCGTTGCCCGGATAATCGAACCGGAGGAGATCGCCCGGCGTACTGGCTATAGCCGTCCCCATACGATCCATTGCGGCCCCGACGCCATTTACGTCAGTGCCCTGGGCGCACCGGACGGAGAAGGGCCGGGCGGGCTGTTTTTGCTCGACCATGAAACCTTCGATGTACTTGGGCGATGGGAAGTCGAACGCGGGCCACAATATCTCGCCTACGATTTCTGGTGGCATCTTGGCTACGATATCGCGGTCACCAGCGAATGGGGCACGCCGAACATGATCGAAAACGGTGTGCGGCCGGACCTGCTGATGGAAGGCAAGTACGGCCATGCGCTGCATCTGTGGGATTTGCGCCGCCGGCGTCATCAGCAGACCCTGGAGCTCGGCCCCGAGTATCAGATGGCGTTGGAGTTGCGCCCGGCGCATGATCCAACGCGGGCTTACGGCTTTGTCGGCGTAGTGATCTCGACCAAGGACCTTTCGGCCTCGATCTGGCTCTGGTATCGAGACGACGGCGGCTGGGCGATACGCAAGATCATTGACGTGCCGGCCGAACCGGCCGACCCGGACCAATTGCCGCCGGCGTTGAAACCGTTCAAGGCCGTGCCGCCCTTGATTACCGACATCAACCTGAGTCTCGATGATCGCTACCTATACCTCGCCTGCTTCGGCACTGGCGACCTTCAGCAATACGACGTCAGCGATCCATTCAAGCCGCGACTGACTGGCAAGGTACGCCTGGGTGGGATTGTATCGCATGCGTCTCATCCCAAGGGCGGATCGCTCAACGGTGGCTCGCAAATGCTCGAGCTATCGCGTGACGGGCGGCGCGTTTATCTCAGTAATTCGCTTTACGGCGCATGGGATGAGCAGTTCTATCCCGAGGGCGTGCGCGGATGGGTCACGATGGTGAATGTGGCGTCCAACGGCGGGCTCAGTGTTGAACCAGACTTCTTCGTACCCTTCGAGGGTGAACGGGCGCATCAGGTACGGCTTGAGGGTGGTGATTCGTCTTCCGACTCTTACTGTTATCCGTGAGCGGCAGTGTCTGGCCCTGGTTGGCGGTTGCCCTTCTGGGCGCTTATCACGGGGTCGACCCGTCGATGGGTTGGCTGTTCGCGGTAGGGCTGGGATTACAGGAGCATCGGCGATCCAAGGTCGTCAAATCGCTGGTTCCGATCGCGATCGGGCATCTTATTTCTATCGCGTTTGTGGTTGCGCTGATCGGCGGGCTCATGGCCAGTGCCGCGGGATGGTTGCGCCCGGCGGGCGCGGGCCTGCTGGTTCTTTTCGGGCTGTTCCGCTTTCTGCGCCCCCGTGCGCATCCGCGCTGGGTTGCGATGCGGGTCAATGCGCGAGAGCTTGCGACTTGGTCGTTTCTGATGGCCACCGCCCATGGCGCGGGGTTGATGCTGTTGCCGATCCTGCTGGACCTTCCGGCCGATGGCGCGATGGCAATGCATCACAAGATGACGGGAATGGCTGGCCACGCGGCGTTCCTCAGCTATCGCGCGATCGGCGTCTGGCCGGCGGCAGCAGTGGTGCTGCTCCACACGCTCACGCTGTTCGTCGTGATGGGAATTGTCGCGATGGTAGTTTATGAATGGGTCGGCCTGAAGATCCTGCGCAGCGCATGGGTCAATCTGGACACGCTATGGGCGGGTGCGCTGGTTGGGGCCGGGATGCTCTCCCTGGTGATCTGAATCCTCAGCGGGATGGAGCGTGGGGTCAAAATAGTTCAACATCGATCAATGGCGTATCGCGCGGACCGCTTATGGCCGGGCTCCATCTGCTGATCGTCGAAGACGAATCGGCACTGGCGGAAAATCTGTGCCGTGGCTTCGGCGAAGAGGGCTGTGTGGTTGAATGGGCGGGCAGCGCCGAGGCGGCCGAGCGGGTGCTCGCCAGCCGTGGCTTCGACGTTATCGTGCTGGACCTGCGATTGCCCGGCAAGGACGGCCTCACGCTGCTTAGGCAATTACGTGCGAGCCGCCGCCTCACGCCAGTGCTTATCCTGACCGCACGCGCTTCGCTTGAAGAACGGGTTGGCGGCCTTGAGGCGGGCGCGGACGATTATCTGGCGAAGCCGTTCGCCTTCGCGGAGCTGCTGGCGCGGGTGAAAGCGCTGGCCCGCCGCCATGCCGCCGATTCGGCCTCCTTGCTCAAGGTGGGCGGGCTTGAATTCGACACCGTCAAGCGCCGCGTCTGGCGCGAAGGCCGTGCTTTAAATTTATCCCCCAAGGAAAGCATGCTGCTCGAATTACTGATGCGGCATAGCGGTGAGGTAGTGACGCGCGACATGATTGCGGAGACGGTGTGGGGCGCGGGCTACAACGAATTCACCAATTTGATTGAGGTCTTCGTCAATCGCATCCGCCAGAAAATCGATGACCGCCGCGATGACCCAATAATCGTCACTATACGTGGCGTCGGGTATTCGTTGCGGCCGCGCTGAGAACTTATAAAGGCGTTTGCGCCGTTGGGTACACTCACCAGGTTCTGGATTTACGCCCGCGGGTGCCGGGCGCAGTGGATGAAGCGCTTACGCAAACGTTGAGCGCGACCGAGCCGTCCGACGATGACGATCAGGCTCAAACTTACGCTCTACTGGGCGGCGGTGCTGGCGGCAATCCTGATGATGGCCGGGGTCGCGGTGTTCCTGCTCTTTCAACGTTCGCAATGGGGCGAACTCGATAGCGCCCTGATGGAGGAAGCCGACACGAGCACGGCGACGCTCGCGCATGCCAGTGCCGCCCGCGCGGCCGCGATTGTCAAGCGGCTCAGCGAAGAACGCGACCTCGGTCCACGGCGCCGTGTGCGTCTGGTCGCGGCCGGAGCGGTCGTGGCGGATTTCGGCGAGCTCACGGTCGCGTTGCCAATCTTGCCGGCGGTGGTGGCGGCGCCCGGAATGTTCCACCGTGACAGCTTTCGCTTCGCGGTGATGCCCTTTACGTTGTCGGGCCGCCCGGCTTATCTCGAAGATGGCGTTGACGCCAGCCGTATCCCGGGTTCGGTCCGCCGCTTGCGCTCAAGCCTGTTGCTGATCTTGCCGCTGCTGCTGCTCGGATGCGTTGCCGGCGGGTATTGGCTGGCCGGGCGCGCCTTGGTCCCGATAGCCGCGCTCGGTGAGGCACTGGCTCGTATCGAGCCGCGCGAATTGGGAACGCGGCTCGCCATCGGCGAGGCCGACGACGAAGTGGCGCATCTCACCACCGCAATCAACGCGTTGCTGGAACGGCTGGAACGCGCATCAATGAGCGAGCGCAGGTTTGCCTCCGATGCCGCCCACGAACTGCGTACGCCGTTGACCGTGTTGCGCACGGGCCTGGAGGTCGCATTAGGCCGCGAGCGGTCGGCATCGGAATACCGCCGCCAGCTCGATTTGGCACTGGCCGAGGTGCTGCGATTATGCCGGGTCGCCGACGAATTGCTGATGCTGGCGCGATTGGATGGCGAGGTCGAAGTCAAGCGCGAACCGGTGGATATGCGGGCCTTGATTAAAGAGGTCACCGGCGCGGTCGAACCGCTGGTCTATGCCAGACATCTGACATTAACCACCAATGGCCACGGCGCGCACGTGATAGTCAACGGCAATCGCGACCATCTGCGGCGGCTCATCATTAACCTGCTCGATAACGCGCTCAAGTTCACCCCCGAGCACGGCGTCGTGACGGTTGGGCTTGCCGCCGAGAACCAGTGCGCAGTATTGCGCATCGCCGACAGCGGCCCCGGCATCGCGAGCCAGGAGTTACCGCTAATCTTCGAGCGCTTCTTTCGTGGTAAAGCGGGCCAGCATGCGGGGAGCGGACTGGGGCTCAGCCTATGCCGTGAAATCGCGCGACGGCATGGCGGCGAGATTCGGGCGCACAATCGTGCCGGCGCAGGCAGCGAATTTATCGTCACACTCCCACTCGGGCGCGTTGAGCGCGACGGTCAGCCTCTCATCGGCGGTTGATTTTTTCATATTTTCATCGGCGCACGCTTGATTTTCTGGACTAGCGGGGCGCTCTCGCGCGTAGCGAGCAAAGCCGTCCGCGGCGTGCGCATTGTGATGATGTTCACCATCACTGGCTGGACAGCAGGTCATGGTCGAACTCCTAACAGGCTGTTGATAAATCACAGCCCGTTCCCCGCTCTTTCTCCCCCGCAAAAGAGCGGGAGAGAAGCTTGAGGAAAGCAGCCATCTTTTGCGCAGGGTGTTGCGGGCACTGGGATGCGACTTGCAATAAGAACGCCTTTTTCAACACCCTGCTCAGGACCTTTTACGAAGAAAGATTTAGTGCGGGTTCAAACCAGAGCGGGCGGTCGCATCATCCTTGCGATTTGTTGCCAGTGCTTCGTACCCGCGGGCGGGCCGCTGAGAGCGTTGCCGGCGCGGCCGCCGGCTGCGGCGCGCATAAGTCCACACGGCCGCCGCAGCAGTTCTCGGTCAGATAGCCGAGCACGGCGTTCATGGTCTTGTAATTAGCCGAATAGATGATGGAGCGGCTCTCGCGTCGGGACTGCAGCAATCCGGCGAAACGGAGCTGATTCAGATGGAAGGATAGCGTGGGCGGAGGTTGCCGCAAGCGTTCGCCGATCTCACCGGCCGCCATGCCTTCGGGGCCTTTTTGCACCAGCAGGCGAAAAATATCCAGCCGGGTTTCCTGCGCCAGCGCCGCCAGCGCCGCGAGCACGGTTGACTTCTTCATGCTTCCAGATATATAGAAATATCATATAGTCAGTCAAGCGGCGAAGCCGCGATGGCTCGCGTCGCCGGAGGAACCATGAACGAGCATGAAGGATTGAAAGAAGATGTGCGCCGCAACTATGCACAGGCCGCGCTGCGCGTGCGCGCTCAAAGCGGGGCCGCAGGGGCCGGCAAGACCTCATGCTGCGGGGCGGATGCGTCATGCGGTGACCCGATCACCGCGAACCTGTATAGCGAGGCAGAAAGGGCCGGGCTGCCGCCCGACGCGGTGGCCGCCTCACTCGGATGCGGCAATCCGACCGCCTTGGCGGAATTGAAGCCCGGCGAAACTGTGCTTGACCTTGGCGCTGGCGGCGGCATCGACGTCTTGCTGTCGGCACGGCGCGTGGGGCCGGAGGGCAAAGCCTACGGGCTTGACATGACCGACGAGATGCTGGCGCTGGCGCGCGAGAATCAGCGCAAGGCGGACGTGAGCAACGTCGAATTCCTCAAGGGCGAGATCGAGCGGGTTCCGCTGCCCGGGGCTTCGGTGGACGTGATCATCTCGAATTGCGTGATCAATCTTTCCGGGGAAAAGGAACGTGTGTTGCGCGAGGCGATGCGCGTGCTGAAGGCCGGCGGACGGTTCGCCGTGTCGGACATTGTGATTCGCGGCGAGCTGGCCCCCGAACTGCGGGCGCGTCTCGAATCGCTTGAATCATGGGTTGGGTGTATCGCCGGCGCGCTTACGGAAACCGAATATCGCGCCAAACTGGCCGCCGTCGGCTTCGAGGCGATCGAGGTCGAGCCGACGCGCGTTTACACTGCGGACGACGTGGCGGGATTTCTCGCCAGTGCCAAGCTTGATGCCGGGCTGGCCGCGCCGCTCGAAGGCAAATTCATGAGCGCTTTCGTGCGCGCCCGCAAACCGCTCTGAGTTGTACGTTGGATGGTTTATTCGGAACGCGCAGCGCTTTCCGGAAGTGCCGCGCCTTACCCCCGCTCAGCGCGAGGTGCTGGACCTGATTGATGCGTGCGCCAACGATCCGGAGCTTTATCTGGATATGGAATTCGCGCCGGGCGATATGCAGTTTCTCAAAAATGGCGTGATTCTTCACGCCCGTACCCAATATGAGGACTGGGAGGAGCCGGAGCGGCGGCGCCATTTGCTCAGACTATGGCTGGCCAATGCCGGGTTGAAGGATGGCGACGAGGCCTTGCGCGAGGGTATTCGCAGGTGATGGACGGTGTGATGGCGCCCGGCTGAGATACGCGACGGATGGGTTTGTGCCGGTTGAGTCGCCGCTTGAAACTCCATTGCCGAGCGCGCGGATTCGATGTCCATCACCGCCGTTCGCGCAATTTGGGATTTTCTTTGGACGTGGGATTAAACCTGAACGTTTGTTAATTAGCGGGCCTGAAGCCTCGTTGTTAGTATCGGCGCATGCGTCTCTTTTACCGCTTTGCGCTGGCACTTGTCGTTCTGGCTATGATGTTGTCCGCCGCGCGACGGGCGATTTGTGCACCGGCGATTACGCTCAGTCAGGCTATCGCCCGCGCCTTGCAATTAGCGCCGTCGCTGGAGCTGGCGGCGGCGCAAAGTAATCTTTCCGGCGCGCAAGTCGGCGAGGCGCGTGCGCCACTATTTCCCACGATCGCGAGCGCGGCGGAATACAACGATTCGCCCGGCTACGATCCGACCATCAGCAACGGCGGCCTTTCACTTGCGCAACTGACGCTCGGGTACACCGCTTTTGACGGCGGCCGGCGCCTGGCACTGCTGCGCGCCGCACGTTATGCGCGGCAGGCGGCCACGCTCGGCGTCCGCGCGGCGCAAGCGCAAATCGTCTACGACGTAACTGTCGCCTATTTCGACCTGATGCGCGCGCGCGAGGCCGAAGATGAACAACGCGCCAGTCTCGTCCGCTTGCGGCGTTACGTTTCGATAATTCAGTCATTGCGCAACAGCGGTCGGGCCAACGACAGTGACGTGCTCAAGATCAGAAGCGCACGCGACAGCGCCGGGCTCGCGCTCGCAGCCGCGCGGGAGGCTCGCGAGCACGCTTCGATCACCCTGGGCTCGATGATTGGAGAATACGGCGCTCCTGACCTGATGGTGCTGGAAGTTTCGAAGCTGCCTTCATTGCCCAAGGGCAATGTTGATGGCAGCCCGGCCGTGCGTGCGGCCGAACGGCAGGTGCAGTCGGCGCAAGCGGGAATCCGGGCGGCGCGGGATGAACGCTATCCGACTTTCAAGCTGGCGTTGACGGCTGGTTATGAAGGCGTCTATCCGCGGCAGACGCTGAGGCGTTTCTATGGCGCGTCCTATGATGGCGCGCTTTCGATCCCGATCTTTGCGGGCGGCTTGATTTCGTCGCACGTCGATATTGCGCGGGCAAACCATCAGGCGGCCGACGCGCGCCTGCGCGCGGTCCAGGTGCTGGTGACGCGTGCCTTCGCCGACGCGCGCGTGCATTACCTCAATGCCCGCCGGCAATTGGCAATAATCAAAAACTCGCAGACGGACGTTGGCGATGCCTTCGCGCTGGACTGGACGCGATTTCTGGGCGGCGGCAACGTTACCCTGCTCGAAGTACTTAGCAGTTATCAGCAAACCATAAATCTGCGCCTGGCCCGCTTCGCCCAGGAGTTCGCGATGCGCCAGGCGGCGGCGCAAGCGCGCCTGATGCTCGGTCTTGCGTCATGAAGCATCGTGTGCATCGCAGCGCTGGCGCATCATCGTGCGCGTTTATACTGATTTTGACGGCGCTTGCGTTTGGCGCGGCGGCTTGTGGCAAGAGCTCTGGCAAAACCGCGAATTCAGCGCCGCCCGTGGTTATGTCGGTCACTGGGATTAAAGTCGCGGTCGCGCCAATCAGCCATGTTGTGCGCCTGCTCGGCAACACCGTCGCGCAGCGGCAGATCTCGCTGCGTTCGCCCACCGCTGGAATGGTGGCCGGGCTTAATCTGCAGGTGGGCGATCATGTGCGACGCGGCGAAGTGGTCGCCCATGTGATCAACCGCGAGGTGCAGGCGGTGGAAAGCGGCCTGGCGGTGGCTAAAAAAATCGATCCGGCCGAGGCACGGAAGCTCGCCCGCAAGGTCAGGCCTTTTACCCATACGCAGGGTATCCCGGTGCTGGCGCCCGCCAGCGGCATCGTGTCGCAACGCCTGGTCAGTAGCGGCCAGAGAGTCGCGGACCTGGATGTGCTGGCCGATCTGATTGACCCCGCCAGCGTTTATGTCGAAGCCGCGGTGCCGGTCGATGACTTGTCTCTGATCAGGCCTGGGATGCCGGCGACGGTGGTCTCTTCAGTCACACCCGGAATCGAATATCCGGCGCGGGTTGTTGCGCTTTCGCCGACTTTCACCACGGGCGGTGCGACCTCGCCCGCGCGCATCGGTTTTGCCGGTGAACGCAGAATTCTCGAAGCCAATGCCCCGGTCGAGGTAATGGTCACCACCGCCTATGTGCCCGATGCGCTGGTGATTCCCGAGGCGGCGCTGTTTCAAGACTCTGCCACCAATCAGTTCTATGTTTTTGTCGCGGGTGCGGATGGCCTTGCGCATCGCCGCACGATAACGCTGGGAATCCGCAATCAAAGAGAAGCGCAGGTGACGGCGGGGCTTAAACGCGGCGAGATCGTGATTACCTCGGGCGGTTACGCCCTGTCTGATGGCCTCAGAGTCCGGGTCGAGAACATGCAAGCGACGCAGGGAGCACCGCGGTGAGACGGCGCAATTCCGCTTTGGCCTTATGCGCGGTGCTGGCGGTTACCGCGCTGGGCGTTATCCTCGCATATACAATCCCGAGCGCGGTCTTTCCCGCCATCCAATTTGATCGTGCCATCATTATGGCCGAGAGCGGCGATCTGCCGATTAACCAGATGCTGGTGCAGGTGACGCGCCCATTGGAAGAGGCAGCGTACGGGGTGATCGGCGTCACCAGGGTACGCTCGACCACTACCCGAGGCAGTTCCGAAATCGATGTCATGTTCGCGCCCGGTGGCAATGCCATCACCAGTTTTGAGTTGCTTAACAGCGTGATGAGCGAGGCGCGCGCGAGCCTGCCGGCCGACACCACCATTGGCTCGCGCCTGATGACGACCAGTGCCTTTCCGATTCTTAACATCAGCCTCAACTCGAAGGATCGTTCGCTGCCCGAGCTGACCGAAATCGCGCGGTATGACCTGGCTCCCAGCCTACATCGCATATCCGGCGTCTACCGGGTTGAGGTGGTGGGGGGAAAGTACCGCGAATTCGTCGTGCGTCTCGATCCGGCGAAGATGCTCTCGCATAACTTGACGCCGCAGGATGTGGTTAACGGTCTGGCCAAAGCCAACGTGATCGAATCGGCCGGCCGCATCGAAGACGAACATCGGATGTTGCGCACGGTGGTCACCACGGAACTGCACGATGCGCGGGAACTCGAAGCCCTACCGATCGCGCAGGTCAAGGGCCAGCCGATCCATGTGCGCGACATCGGCACCGTTCAACTGGGCATTAGGGAGGACTATATCCGGACGGCCAGCCAGGACGGTCCGGCGGTATTGATCGGCGTGTCGCGCCAACCCAATGGCAAGACCTTGGCGATTTCCGATGAGGCGCACAAGGTTCTCGATCAATTCCGCGCGCTCTACCCGGATGTTGAGTTCTCGATTTCCTATGATCAGGCGGGGCTGGTGAGCGAGTCGTTCAAGAGCGTACGCGATGCGATCGTGCTGGGGCTGATATTGTCGGTCCTGGTGGTGTTCGCTTTCACGATGAGCGTGATCAGCGCCCTGATCGCCGCCATCGTGGTGCCATGCACCATCGCGATCACCTTCGTCGTGATGAAGGCGTCGGGCGAGACCTTCAACATGATGACCCTGGGTGGACTGGCCGCCGGTATCGGACTGTTTATCGACGATGCCATCGTGATGATCGAGGCGATTCATCGCGCACATGGCAAAGGGGTCGGCGTCAGCGAGGCGGTGCATGACGCGCTGAATGAATTGACGCGTCCGCTGATTGCATCGACCGCGACCGTAATCGCGGTGTTCCTGCCGTTGGCCTTTTTGTCGGGCGTAACCGGCGTGTTCTTCCGGGCGCTGGCGTTGACGCTGGGGGCGGGGCTGGCGGTATCGTTGATACTGGCACTGTATTTCACACCGGCGTTGGAGATCGCGTTTTCCCGCTTGCGGCGGCCCGCGCATGAGGCGGGTCGACTTTATCGCTGGCTGCAAGACAGTTATTTGCTGAGCGTGCGACCCTTCGTCCGCCTACCCGGGCTCGCCGTGGCGGGCGTGGTAGTGGCTCTGGCGGTGACGGTCATCTTTTATAAATCGATCGGCACCGATTACCTGCCGGCTTTGGACGAGGGCGCCTTCACCCTCGACTACCTCACGCCGCCACAAAGCACTCTGCCCGAAACTGTGGCACAACTTCGGAAGATTCAGCACATTCTCAAAACCACACCAGAGGTGGTGGCGTTCTCGCGCCGCACTGGCACTCAACTCGGCTTTTTCCTGACCGAATCAAACCGCGGCGATATGTCGGTGCGGCTCACGAACAAGCGCACGCGCAGTATCTACCAGGTGATGGATGCGGTGCGGCGACGGATTTTGGCCACCGTCCCCGGCGTCCACATTGATTTCTCGCAGGAACTACAGGATTTGCTCGGTGACCTTTCCGGCTCACCACAGCCGGTCGTAGTAAAGATTTTTGGTTCCGATCAGAACACGATTGAAGCCACCGCGCGCCGGATTGCCGCGCGGCTAGACAAAATCCCCGGCCTGGTCGATGTCTTCGACGGCTTGGTATTCAGCGGTCCTGAAGAGCAGATGCTGGTCAACGAAACGCAGGCCGAACGCTATGGACTGACCGCGACCGACGTACGCGCGGTGCTGCTGACGGTAATTCAAGGCACGGTCGCGACCCGTCTGCGCGTTGGCGATCGCCTCTATAACGTGCGGGTGCGTTATCCGGAGGATTTTCACGAGAACCTGGAGTTGCTCCCCGAGGTTCTGCTGGCGACCCCCACGGGCGGACGCGTGCCGCTTTCCCAATTGACCATGCTCGCGCCGCTCGGTGATCGGACCGAGCTTGACCGTGAGAGACTGCGGCCGGTGGTGCGGGTGACCGCCCGCACCGAGGGTGTCGCGCTGGGCACCGCGATGGCGCGCGTACAGGCGACGATCAATTCCATGACCCTGCCAGCCGGTGTGAATATTGAATACGGCGGCCTTTATCAGCAACAACAACAGGCTTTCCATGGCCTTGCGATGGTCCTGATCGCGGGGATCATCTTGATGTTTCTGGTCTTGATTTGGGAATTCGCCCGTTTGGCGCCCGCGATCGCGATTCTACTAGGCGCGCTGGCATGCCTGGCCGGCGCGTTTGTTGGTCTGCGGCTCACCGGCATGACGCTCAACGTCTCATCCTTCATGGGCATTATCATGGTGGTCGGTATCACGGCGAAAAACGGCATCCTGTTGCTCGATCATGCCGAGCGCAACGTTGCTATAGGAGGCGCGCCGCGCCAAGCACTTTTGCAGGCCGCGAGCATCCGCATCAAACCGATCCTGATGACGGTGCTGGCGACGGCGGCGGGGTTCCTGCCTCTAGCGCTCGCGATCGGGGCGGGCGCCAAGGAACAGCAGCCGCTGGCGATTGCGGTCATCGGCGGCCTGATCTTCGCTTTGCTTTTCTCAATTCCATTGGTCGGCGGGATCTATCTGCTGGGCACGCGCGAGCCTCGTGACGCGCGGCCGCGCGAGGCAATGCCGGCGTAGCCCGCGACGAAGCAAGTGGACGTCCGGGGTTCGCAAGTTCAAGCGGAACCTGCTAGGCAAGCTCTGCACAAGCCCATTTGTCATTCTGAGCGGAGTCTGCCATTAGCGTAGCCATAGGTGGAGCGAGCAAACGAGTCTGCGAGGTACGTTTCAAGAAGTGAAGAATCCCGGCAAAAAGCCCACAAAGACAAAAAGATCCGGGATTCTTCGCTGCGCTCAGAATGACAGAATCACCCCTTGTGCAGAGCTTCCCTAGGCGCATAGCCGTGAGCTATTGCGAAATTGCGCCGGGCCATCCGTTCCATGGTCCGTATCACGACCATGAATACGGTTTTCCGGCCAGCGACGAGAGCGTGCTATTCGAGCGTTTGATTCTGGAAATCAACCAGGCCGGGCTCTCATGGCTGACGATCTTGCGCAAACGCGACAATTTGCGCGCGGCCTTCGATAACTTCAATGTCGAATGCGTGGCCGCTTATGGCGCGTGTGAACGCAGGCGGTTATTGGCGGATCAGGGGATCATTCGCAACCGACTCAAGATTGAAGCCACGATCGAAAACGCCCGCCGTATCCTGGCGATGCGCCGTGAACATGGCTCCTTCGCCGCTTGGCTCGACGCGCATCACCCGCGGAGCAAACCTGACTGGGTCAAGTTGTTCAAACATAGCTTCGCCTTCACCGGCGGTGAGATTACCGGCGAATTCCTGATCAGCACAGGCTATTTGCCGGGCGCGCACGATCGCTCCTGCCCGACGTACGCTGAAATCTCACAGCGCAAACCACCCTGGATGAAGGCGTGATGAGAAACGCCGGGATGTATCACGACCGCGACACGCCCCGGCGTTATGATTGGACTATTTGCCGTTTGGCACTAACTGCGGACCAAGCTCCGGATTCTCCACCTGGCCGCCGCAGGCGCGCGCCAGCAGTGGTTTTACCTCTTCGGCAAAGTACTGCATCTGGTCCTCGATCTCGCTTCCCTCGAAACCGCCAGTCTCAAACCAGGTATGAAACATGAAGTCCTCGTAACCGCAGGATTCCTTGACCTTCATGATCGCGGCGGCGACATCGGCGGGTGAGCCGAACAGCGCAATCTGTTTTTGCAAAAGCGTGTCGGCGTTGACCTTGCGGTTCAGGTCAAACATCGGCTCGTCGGCTTCCGCCAGCACTGCGGCAAACCCGAACGGCCCGTAATAATCCCATTGCAATTCGAGCGCGTTGTGAAAGCGTTCGAGTTCGCGTGCGCGGTTCTGGCCTGGCAGCAGCAGATGGATATAACGGGCGGTGACGATGCCGCGCCGCCGCTGCGCATCCCATCCGAGTTTGAAGCGGCCGCGATTGAGCCGGTCGGGCCAGCCGTTTTTCTCGGATTCCTCGTAATAAAGCTCGATGTTTTTGCGCAAGCGCGAGTTGGGCTCCACGATGAAATAGCCGTTGACTCCGCGCTGCGCCGCCCATCGGATCGAACGCTCGGTCGTGAGCGGTTCCCAGATTTGCGGATGCGGCCGCTGCAATGGCTGTGGAAACACCTGCAATTCGCGCAGCACCGTCGTATTTTGCGTCACCGGATTGGGACCGCCGTATGGGTCGGGGCCACCGATCTTGAGCACTTCGTCGAGCTTGCGGCCGGCTTTGCCACTTTTGAAGTAGGCGATGGTCTGCTTATGGTTCCAGCGCGTGAAGACCGGCGGAATCGTGAAGAACTGGCCCTGATGGAAAAACGAGGGCTCGGTCCACGACTTGATGATGATGTCGTAGGCTTCTTGATAAAAAGCGCGATTGCGCTCCTGGTCCTGGATCGTCGAGAAAGGCCAGCCGAAAACTTCAGCCTCGCGTGGTTGATAGCCGCGGCCAATCCCAAATTCGAGGCGGCCGCCGCTGATCACGTCGAGCATCGCGGCCTGCTCAGCGATACGCACGGGATGCCACCAGGGCAGGATGTTCGCCGCCTGGCCGAGCCGGATACGGCGGGTATGCGCAGCGATCGCGGTTTGGGCGAGCAGCGGGTTGGGGCTGAACTCGGCGCCTTCGGGCTGGAAATGATGCTCGGTCATGAAAAAGTAGTTGAAGCCGAGACGGTCGGCGAGAATGCCTTGGCGAATCTGGTTGACCACCGTGCGCTGGCTGCTCTCATGCACTTCGCTCAGGTTGCCGTCGTTGACCACCACGCCGTCGGAAGTGACTACGGTGGGTAAATCGCTCGCGCCGTTCTGGAATACGCCGATTTCGATCATGGTTGCCTCCTGGAGTGTTTTCGAGCGCGCTTTCCTTCAAGCCGCGTCGAGAAATCGCACCTGAAATCCTCTGATGGGGTTTCGCACTCCCTAATGATTTCCTTAGCAGGAGCGCCAATCAGGCGAAAGGCTAGCGGAGCGCCCGCGCGGAGCGCGCAAACGAGTCCGCGAGGTGCGTTAAGAATCAACCGCGGAGCGCTGGGCGCGGAGCGAGCAAACGAGTTTAGCCAAGCGCAACGAGCAGGCGAGTCCGGTATTGCAAGGCCGTGGACTCGCCCGCCCCACGAAGCTGCGTCCGGAATAGCGACTGTGTGCCCTAAGAATTACTAATTGAACCGCGCCTTGGGGACCGCGAGGCCGGGAATTTCGGAACGGGTCTTGAAGATCGAGCCTTTGCAATTTTTGTCGTCGGTATTGTCTGCCGTGACGATATAGAGATCCCGCAGGTCGGACCCGCCGAAAGTCAGGCTCGTCGCCATTTTGCACGGCATGTTAAGCCGCCAATCCAGCGTGCCGTTGGGCTTGAAGCGCATCACCTCGCCGCAATTGACCACCGCCACGAAGATGCCGCCTTCGACATCGACCGCCATTCCATCGGGCCACCCCTCGGGCAGTTTGGCGAAAACGCGCCGGTCGGTGACACTGTGATCAGGTTTGACGTCGTAGGCCCACCCCGCCTTCGTGGTCGAGTCGGCATGGAACAGGTGTTTGCGGTCAGGGCTGAGGCCCATGCCGTTGGTGACCTCGATTCCTTCCCATAATTTGGTCACTTTGCCACTGGTATCGACGCGAAACAGATTGCCTGGAATCGGCTTCTGATCGCTTAGCGCGTCGAATTCCAGCGAGCCGACATAGATGCCGCCGTTGTCGTCGGTGGTCAGATCGTTGAGGCCCTTGAGTGGCTTCCCCTCCCATTCCGTGAAGAGATCGCTGCTTTGTCCCGTCGCTTCGTTCCAGTAGCAGAGGCTGCGTCCGCTGATGACGATGCCGCCGCCTTCGTTAAGTGCAATTCCCCCAACCCCTTTGCGCTTGGGGACCAGTGTTTCGACTTTGCCGTCGGGACTGCGGCGATAAACCCCGCCATTGGGAACATCGCTGAAATAAAGCCGGTTTTGATCGTCGACTCGTGGTCCTTCGAGCAGCCCGTAGCCGCTTGCCAGCATTTCGAGCGTCATCGCATGAACACCTCCATCGCGGGGTTTACCACGAATGGTCGCGCGCCCGCCACGCTAATCGAGCGAACACGATCGGCTCAGATTACTTCGTGATCGCGCAGCGCGGCGATACGCGATGAATCGTAGCCCAGCAACTCGCGCAGGACGGCTTCGGTATGTTCACCCAGCCGTGGCGCGCGCGTGTCCGGTGCCGACGGCACCCCCGCGGTTTTAATCGGCGAGCCAGGTACGATAAGGCCATCGAATTCCGGATGACTCGCGCGCAGGATCATCTGGCGCGCGGCCAGATGAGGGTTATGGGCGACCTCTTCGACGTTGGCGATCGGTGCGCAGGGTACGTTGGCTTGTGCCAATTTCTCGAGCCATTCGCCGCGCGGCCGTTCCGCCAGATGGCGCGCGAGGATGGGCTCCAGTTGCGCGTGATTATGGGTGCGGTCGGCGTTGGTCAAAAAACGCGGATCGCGTTTGAGTTCGCTTACTCCCAGCGCGTCACAAAAGCGTTGCCAGATCGCTTCATTGCCGCATCCCGCGACGAAATAGCCGTCAGCCGCGCGGAATTGTTGAAAGGGCGTGATCGACGGATGGCGCGAACCGAGCGGCCGCGGCACTTTGCCCGTGACGGAATAACGCGCCAGCGCATCCTCGAGCCACGCCACCTGGCAATCGAGCATCGCGATATCCAGATGCTGTCCCATGCCGGTCTGATCGCGCGTGCGCAACGCGGCCAGAATCGCGACCACACCATAAAGCGCGGCGGTCAGGTCGCCCACCGAAACTCCGCATCGGGTCGGTTCGCCGTCCGGCTGTCCGGTAATACTCATGGTGCCGCCGAGTGCCTGCGCGACAATATCGTAAGCCGGGGCCGAAGCCATCGGGCCGCTTTGGCCGAAACCGGAAATCGAGCAGAGAATTATCTTTGCATTGGCCGCGCGCAGCCGCTCGTAGCCGAGCGCGAAACGATCCATCGTGCCGGGCGAGAAATTTTCGACGATCACATCGGATAGCGCGGCCAATGCAAGCAGCACCGCCGCGCCTTCGGGTTTGCGCAAATCGAGCGTGATACCGCGCTTGCCGCGATTGACGCTGTAGTAGTATCCGGAATCGTCGGAATTCGGCAGTTGCGGCGCATAGCCGCGCGAATCATCGCCGCGCCCGGGAACTTCGACCTTGATAACGTCCGCACCGAGGTCGGCGAGATTCATCGTGCAGAACGGTCCCGCCAATACGCGGCTTAAATCGAGCACGCGGATCCCGTTCAGCGGCTTTTGATGGATCATCGCTTTTCCTTGAGGTTCAGCGGCGTTGACGGGCGCGCGCCTGTTGTTGCGCGCGTATCGCTTCGGCCGGGGTCATCACCAGGCGCGGCACTTCCCGTTTTTTTTCTTCTTCTTCGGCCAGCGCGGCGCCCAACTGTGCGCGCATCAGATGCTGAAAAAACGGGATATAACGTAAGTCCGCGCCGTCGCGCATCCGCAGGGCGGCCGCCGCGGACCATCCAGCCTGCCGCTTGCGCCCGCTGTGCGCGAGGTAATAGGCGGTGTCTTCAAGATGGCGACGTAAGCGAGAGGCGGTGTCCTCTACGAGTAACTCGACAATCGCGCGCTCGACCACGCTGTTGACCCGATCCTCCTGCTGCATCCGATTCAGCACGATCACGCTCTGGCGAAGGCCTTGGACTTCATCGGCATAGGGTTTGACCGCGGCCGGGGGTAGCTGCCAGCCGGCAATTTCCGGCTCCTTCATCAGTTCGAGTGAGGGCTCGGCGTGCGCTTGCGCGCTCAGTTCGGTGTAGATCGGATGCTCCAGATCGGTTGCCGGAGCGGCGGCGGTCATTTCGGCGCGCGTCGTGAGAAAGCCGCCAACCTCGGCGCGCCGCGCGGGCGGGGTGCGGCGATACGCGTCATTGGCGATGAAGTCGGCCAGTCGCCAATCGGCTTCGATGAACCGGACTCCCACCCGTCTTTCCAGTTCGGCGCGTTCCGCCCGTAGCTCTTTGCGCGAAATGATGGACAAGCTTGCGCCGAGCATCCCTTCGGTTTCCGACACCAGGCACGACAGGCGCTTGATTCCGCCGGGACGCGATTTCATCAACCAGACCACGCGCGTGCCGTGGCTGTCCGTTGGCGAAAGCAAGGCGCTAAGCCCCGCTTCGCCGAGTGCAACGCCGCGCGGCTGAGCGGGCGCGGTGCTCGATTCAGCCACGAAACCGCGCTGGCGCAACTTGAACAGGGCGCGCCGAACTTCGCGCCGCGTGGCGCCACTGGCCTTGGTTTCCATTTCGCCAAGTATTGCCGCCGCTTCGGTTGACGCGATGGCGCCCAGTTCATGCGCAATCGCGGCCTCATTCCCGTCCGGCCGCCCGCGCAGTTCCTTGAGCATCTTCAGCCTGTCCTCGGGCGAGGCGGATGGATCAAAACCCATCGCGCGCAATTCATCCGCTCCGTGATGGTCTTTGCTGGTAGTCATCGGCATACGTTTGAGTGGCCGCCGGTTCGTTTCTTATGCGGCACTTCCAAGTGTCAAGCTTGCCACGACCATGACGCAGGGGCCATAAGAAAGGCCGGTTCTGGATGAAGGCGGCGGTCCATGCGCAATATCGAGGCGAAATTCAGAGTACGGAATGTGGCGCGCACATACGAGCGGGCAACCGCTATTGGCTTTCACAAAATCGACAGCTTCACGCAGCGCGATACATTTTTTGCGGCGAGAAACGGCAAGCTCAAGCTGCGCGAGCAAGCGGGTGCGGAGACCACGTTGATCCATTACCGCCGCAAGCGTCGCGATGGTCTTGACCTGAGCAACTATCATATCGTGACGGTCCCGGATGGAAACGGCATGCGCAATATGCTGGCCGATTCGCTCGGCGTGATCGCCGAAGTGCGCAAACATCGCACCCTGATGGTGCGCCGAAATATTCGGCTTCATTTTGATCAGGTCGAGAATCTGGGCGAATTCGGCGAACTCGAGGCGGTGCTCGAAGCAAATGCCGATATTACGGCAAACCAGCGTGAAGTGCGCGAAATCCTCGCGGCCTTTGAGATCGATGGGGAAGATCTGATCGACCAGTCGTATTTCGAGCTATTGCCTCCCGTCGCCTGAGGAACACGCACGTATGGAAGATCGGCATTTCACCCAGGACGAATCCGCTCGAGTATGGCCAGGAAGCTCAGCGTCAAGCTGTAGGTCAGCCCCCAGATAACCTGCTCACCATACAGGATTGCCGGATGCTCACTTACGAGGGCTTCCGAATTTCTCCCGTTCCGCCCTTCACCCGTAACCTCCGCGGGTCGCTCGGCCAGCCTTCGCCAGCGATAAACACCGCGATAACGTGGATCACGCAGCGCCGCGATTGGGACATCAAAAATATCGGCAACTTCGCGCGGATTCGGCGTCCATGTGCACAGGTCCGGAATCATGCCTACGAAGGGCGTCACCACTATATCGGTGCTATGCGTACGCACGGCCGGAAAGCTGCCGAGCACCTCAACCGTGTCGGGTTCGATGCCGACTTCCTCCTGTGCCTCGCGCAAAGCCGCCGCGAGCAGGTCGCGATCGTAGCGATGGTCGAAGCGCCCGCCGGGAAAGGCTACCTGGCCGCGGTGGCTGACGAGCCGGTCGGACCGCCGCGTATAGAGCACGCGCGGCGTATTCTCACGATGAAATAAAGGCACGAGCACGGCGGCCGAGCTTCGTTCGGTGCCAGCTTTCGGCCTGGCGGCAGTGCCGGCGGGTGCAAGTTCGGCGCGCAACACGTCGCGAAATAGTTCGAAATTGAATGAAACCTCGTTCATCACGATGCTTTCGTAGCGAAGGAGCCTGTCTTTTACATAACTGATTGTTTCCGCATGTTCGCGCAGCCGTGCGCGAATCTACAGATTTATAATCGTGTGGCGGGGCTTCACGCGCAAGCCCGCGGCTGGCACTCTGATATGATCGCGCTCTGAATCCAAGGGGCTAAAAGCGCCGCAGGGCGCTGATCGCAATGCGTTACTTAATCGGCAGATACCACGAGATCATTCTCAAGGGCCGCAATCGCTGGCGCTTCGTCGATCAGCTCAAAGGCAATTTGCGTGCGGTTTTCGCCGATTTCCGCTTGGGCGTGGTGCGTGGCGAGGGGCCGCGCCTAATGGTTGGGGTGCCGGACGAAATCACCGATGCGATAGTGGCCGAGCGCGCGGCGTTGCTGTTCGGCTTGCAGAATTTTTCGATCAGCCGGCCGGTCGGACTCGAGATTGAAAACGTCAAGCGCGAAGCGTTAATGATCGCGCAGCGCAATACCGACGCGCGCAGTTTTCGCATCGCCACCAGACGCGCGGACAAGCGCTATCCGCTCAACTCGATGACGATCGACCGCATTGCCGGCGCGGCAGTGCATGAGGCGACCGGGCTCGCGGTCGATCTTAATCATCCCGATTTGACCATTTCGATTGAGATTCTGCCCGATTCGGCCTATGTGTCCGACGGCAAGCATGCGGGCGCCGGCGGACTTCCCGTCGGGATCACCGGACGTGGCATGGTACTGCTGTCGGGCGGGATCGATTCGCCGGTGGCGGCGTATAGAATGATGCGGCGCGGGCTGCGCGCCGACTTTGTTCATTTCCACAGTTATCCGCTGGTTTCATCCGCAAGCCGCGAAAAGGCCGGTGAACTTGCCGCCGCTCTGACGCGTTATCAAGCCCGATCAACGCTGACGTTGGTGCCGTTCGCCGAGATTCAGCGTGAAATCGTCGCCCGCACGCAGCGGCCGCTCAGAGTGGTGCTCTATCGCCGCTTCATGCTGCGAATCGCGACGGTGCTGGCGCGGCAAAGCGGCGCGCAGGCGCTAGTCACGGGCGAAAGCCTGGGGCAGGTTGCCTCGCAGACGCTGGAGAACATGACCGTGATCGAGCAGGCGGCCGAATTGCCCGTCATCCGGCCGCTGGTCGGGATGGATAAGAATGAAATTATCGAGCAGGCGCGCCGCCTCGGTACGTTCGAAACCTCGATTCTTCCCGATCAGGATTGCTGCTCGCTGTTTATTCCCGCTCATCCGGAAACCCGTGCGCGGATAGAGCAGGTGCTGGAGGTGGAAGCACGCTTCGAAATCGAGCGGATGGTTGAGGACGCGGTGCGGCGCGCCGAAGTAACACGCCATCGGTTCCCTCAGCGTGCTACAGCCGAGGTGGATTCTTAAATTCCCGCGTGCAGCATCACGATTTCTATCGCCAGCGTGATTATCGTCAAGGGCACGCCGGCGCGCATATATTCTGCGAAGCTGATCGTGATTTGCTCGCGTCGCGCCGCTTCGACCACGATTAAATTGGTAATCGAGCCGAGGATCGTGAGGTTGCCCGCCAGCGTGCTGGCACTTGCGATCACCAGCGCAGCCTCGCGGTTCCAGTGATAGGAGCGATAAAGCGGGCGGAACAACATCACGGCCGGAACGTTGCTGACGAGATTGGAAAGGATCGCCGTGACTGCGGTCAGCACCGCGAGATTGAGCAGGCGATGGGAGCCAATCGCGGCGACAATGCGGTCCTGCACGCCGGTTTGTTCCGCTCCCGCGACAACGATAAAGAGACCGGCGAACATCAATAGCAGCGTCCAATCGATCAGCTTATAAACGCGCGCGGGTTTGATCCGGCGAGTGAAGAGCGAAACCGCGCCGGCCGCAATTGCGACCAAATCGGTTGGCAGTCCGGCAATGAAGCCTCCAAGCACGCCCAGCGCGATGAGCGTCGAGCGGACCAAATAGCCGCGCGACACCCGGAGCCGGGGTGGCGCGGCGTTCGCCCGCTCAAGTCGCACTCCGCGTAATTGATTGCGATACAAAGTCGCAACGATGACATAATTAACCACCAGCCCGACCACCGCCAGCGGCGCCAGCCGGGTGGCGAACCCGCCATAGCTCAGATGCGCGAAGCCGGCCACGATCATGTTTTGAGGATTGCCGGTAATAGTGGCGACGCTGCCGATATTCGCAGCGGTCGCCAATGCAATCAGGTATGGCAGCGGACTTACGTCGAGCGCGCGCGAAACGTCGATTAACAGCGGTGCCAGCGCCAGGCAGACCACGTCATTGATGAAAAACGCGGCGAGGATGCCGGCCGCCGCGATCGTCATCGCGAGCAACCCGAAGCCCGAATGCGCGCGGAGCAACAGGCCGCGCGCCGCCTTGGTAAAGGCTCCCGAAAGGCGCAGATTAGCCACCACAATCATCATCCCCAGCAGCAGCGCCAGAGTGCGGAAGTCGATTGCGGCCAGCGCTTGACGTCGGCTCAACACTCCCGCCAGTACCATCGCAACCGCGCCCGCCAAGGCGGCGCCGGTGCGGTCGAGTTTCAAATATGGCAATTTGCCGGCCGCGATGACGAAATAGGTCGCCGCGAAGATCGCCAAGGGCAGGATCAGCGGGAGGGAAGCGAAGCCGCCATGGGAGTCCGCGATCTGGGTGAGGGAGATCAGGGTGATGCAAGGCTGCATGCGGGTCTCGTCATGATTAAGTCCGGCGCGGTCACCGTCAAGCTGTTAACGAAGCCCACGATCACCGAAATGGAGCATAAGGTGCGCTTTTGGGTGTTCAAGGCCAGACGTAATGGCGCTATATTCCGACCGAGGTGTGCAAAGGCCGTGTCGGAAATTCAAAGCCAAACCTGAAAATCGCTGAATCGCCTCGGAGGTGAACGCCGATGCTTTTGCGCGAATTGAACCACGCGAGCTGCAAGACCTACCTGGTGCTGTCAGAGGAACGGCATGCCGCCGCGCTGATCGACCCGGTGCGTGAGCGGATCGATCGTTATCTCGCGATGCTGGCGTATCTTGGCGCGCGCCTCGAAATGGTGATTGACACCCATACCCACGCCGACCATCGCAGTGGTGCACTGGACTTGCGCGAACTGACCGGCGCACCGATCGTAATGCATCGGCGGGCGCCGGCACCGCACGTGGATACCCATGTTGAGGACGGACAATTATTGCGCGTCGGGGAGATTGAACTGCAAGTGCTGTATACTCCCGGCCATAGCACCGATTCAGTGAGCCTGTACTGCGAGGGGCGTGTGATGACCGGCGATCTGTTGCTGATTCATGGCACCGGCCGATGCGATTTCGCGGGCGGCGACGCCGGCGCGGGCTATGATTCCATCATGGCCAAGCTGTTCACGCTCCCGGAAGACACGGCGGTGTTCCCCGCGCACGATTACCGCGGCCATGCGTCTTCCACCATCGCCGATGAAAAGCGCTCCAACCCGCGCCTGCGCGGACGCTCGCGCGCCGAGTATGTCGAGCTGATGAATCATCTCGGCCTGGCGCTGCCCAACGGAATCCAGGAGGCGCTGCAACCCAATCAGAGTGATATCGACGCTTCGATTATCAATTTTCCAACGCTTGCCCAACTCAACCAGGTGCGGCAATTGGAGCCGAACGATGTAATGGTGCGCCTGGAGCGAAGTAATCCGCCGTTCGTGCTGGACGTACGCGAAGCGGAGGAGTTTCACGGCGAGTTGGGCCATATCGGCGGCGCCACACGTATTTCGCTGCGGGAATTGGCGGAACATGCGGACGAAATCGAACGCTACAAAGGCGTCGAGGTAATCGTGGTATGCCGGGTCGGAATGCGCAGCACGACGGCCGCCGCGATCCTGGCGGGGCTCGGCTTCGAGCACGTGTATAATCTGAAGGGCGGCATGCTCGACTGGAATGAAGCCGGTCTGCCAGTGGAACGGTAGGGTTAAAACATCGCGCAGGTGCGATGGATGGAGACGCAAAACGAACTCGCGAGCCGATCTTGGCAAATCTCAAAGATGCGGTGAGCGCGGATGTCGCCGATCGGCGCCCCGAGACGAGGAGAAAAACGGTGAAACTCCCGCTTAAGGTTGCGGAGCTTGATCATGTGGTGCTGCGATGCCGCGATCAGGCGCGGATGCTCGAATTCTACACGCGCGTGCTGGGCCTGCATGAGGAGCGCAGGCTCGAGCGTATGGGGCTGATCCAGCTTCGCGCGGGTGCGAGCATGCTTGATTTGGTGCCGGCCAGTGAGCCACGCGCGCCGGACGCGCGCAACGTCGATCATTTTTGCCTCGGAATAGAAGCGGCGGACATGAACGCGGTGGCGAACTACTTGCGCGACTGTGGCGCGGAGGTAAGCGGCGAGCCGGTCCAACGCTATGGCGCGCGCGGCATGGGGCTATCGGTCTATACGCATGACCCCGAGGGCAACATGGTCGAACTCAAGCAGATGCCGTCCACACGGAATTCGTGACGAAAACCCCGTGATCACGATCGATTACACAGGCCCCAGTCACGCCGGGCGCTGTTTGTTTTCTGGGGGATTACTGATGTTGGGCTTGCTTGCGATGGTGGCCAGCGGATGCGCGCATACGCCGCGCGGGGTCGCCGAGCATTACCTGACCGCGCTGCAACAATTCAACTACGGCGAATGTTATGCGCTATTGTCAATCCAGGACCGTCATGATCGCACGCTGAAGGAATTTCTGACCGAAATACCACTTGCGCCCGCCGTCACGCCCGAATTGTTCCGCGCGATTCTGCACGACACGCGCTATGCACTCGGCCGCCAGCATCGCACGGTGAACCGCGCATGGGTGCCGCTTACCGTAACCACGGTCGACCTGCCATTATGGGAGCGCACGCTGGATGCGCGAGCCGGCGCGGACGGCTCGGGTGCCGATCAGGCGGTGCGTTCGCTTGAAACCGGCGATTACCCCAAATTCACTTATGTTGATCAGATTGTGCTCGTCAAAGAGCATCATCACTGGCATGTGTACGCCAATTTCGCCGCGCGCGATCTTGCCGGCGATCTGCGCCGTCAGGCGCTCGAGCAATACCATCAGCATCAATATCGGGGCGCCATCGCGACTTACCAGAGTCTCATGGCGATGCTGGATAAGGACGACGCCACTGGAGCCTTGGGCCTGGCGGCGCGTTACGGCCGCGAGATGAAGCTGGTCGAAAATGTCGCGGCCCAACTGCCGCAAGCGATGGCTTATGCGCCGAAACTTAAACTGAGCCACGTCGCGATGAAAATGTCGGAGGAGCATCGGGCCGCGATTTTCGGACAAATGACCAATACCGGCGCCAAGGCGATCGATGAAGTTCAGGTTGTGGTCAAATGGTACGTGCGGAAGAACAAGCACCTGCAAATGACCTTTAGTGAAGATCATCCGGTGGTTGCCACCCCGATCGTTTTCACCAGCGTCGCTGACCCGGTGCTGCCGATGGCACACAATCAGACGCGGAATTTCGGCTTT
>JBOHWL010000071.1:0-43861 GCA_050736615.1 Binataceae bacterium (SeqCode)
CAGCGAAGAATCCCGGATCTCTTGATTTTGCCAGCGCTTTATCTGGATTCCTCACTTCGCAGACTCCGTTCAGAATGACAAGTGGGCTTGTGCAGAGGTTCCTTAGCCGTTTGGCGGCGCCTCGCCCGCGCGTTAGACTCATTTGATGCGAGGGTGTCATACAGACCGCGATGGATGAACGTTACGAGCCCAAGAATATCGAGCCGAAATGGCGGGACCAATGGGAGCGCGACGACCTTTACTTGACGCGCGAGGAGCCGGGACGTCCGAAGTTTTACGTGCTCGAAATGTTCCCTTATCCGTCCGGCGACGGCTTGTCGGTTGGCCATCTGCACAATTATGTGCCTTGCGATGTGATCGGCCGCTACAAGCGGATGACCGGCTTCAACGTGCTGCATGCGATGGGCTGGGACGCCTTCGGCTTGCCAGCCGAGAACGACGCTTTGCTCAAGGGGCTGCATCCCAAGCAGACGGTTCCGCGCTATGCGGCTAATTTCAAGCGTCAGTTGAAGTTGGCCGGATGCGCCTACGACTGGTCGCGCGAGATCAACTCGTCTTCGCCCGAATATTACAAATGGACCCAATGGTTTTTCCTGCTGCTCTATCGTCGCGGCCTGGCTTATCGCGCGGTCGGATCGCAATGGTGGTGCGACCGGTGTCGCACGATTTTGGCCAACGAACAGGTCGTCAACGGATGTTGCTGGCGACATAGCGACACCCCGGTTTCGAAGAAAGACCTCGAGCAATGGTACTTCAAAATCACCGCCTACGCCGATCGCCTGCTCGGCGATCTTGATAAAATTGATTGGCCCGAGCCAATCAAATTGATGCAGCGCAATTGGATCGGCCGTTCGGAGGGTGCCGAACTGTCGTTTCCCCTCAGTGGTCATAATGACAAGGAGGTGCGCTTTTTCACCACGCGGCCGGATACCGTCTTCGGCGTCTCGTTTATGGTGCTTGCCCCGGAACATCCGCTGGTCGCCCAGATCACCACGCCCATACAGCATGGCGCAGTCGAGGACTATGTGGCGCAGGCGCGCCGGCAGAGCGAAATCGAACGGCTTTCGACAGTGAAGGAGAAGACCGGCGTTTTCACCGGAGCATATGCGCGTAATCTTTTCACTAATCGTGATATTCCGATTTGGATCGCTGATTACGTACTGATGGGCTATGGCACCGGCGCCATCATGGCCGCGCCGGGTGAGGATCAGCGCGACTTCGAGTTTGCCGGCAAGTATGGCCTCGAAATACCGATCGTGACCGCGCCCGACGACGGCGGTATGGCACCTGCGGACCGTGCCTATCCCGTACATGGCGTGGCGGTCAACTCAGGCTTTCTCGACGGCATGAGGACCGCTGACGCGATTCGAACCGTGTGCCGCTATGCCGAAGAGCATGGCTTCGGCGGCCCGACAATCAGCTACCGCATGCGCGATTGGCTGATTTCGCGTCAACGCTATTGGGGTTGTCCGATTCCGATCGTCTATTGCGGCGAATGCGGCGTGGTGCCCGTTCCCGACGATCAATTACCGGTGGTTTTGCCGGATATGAAGGACTATCAGCCGTCCGGGACCGGACGTTCGCCGCTCGCCAATAGCGCGGAATTCGCCAACACCACGTGTCCCAGGTGCGGTGGCCCGGCTCAACGCGAGACGGATACGCTCGACGGATTTGCCTGCTCGTCGTGGTACTTCCTGCGTTTCGCGTCACCGCATTACGAAGGCGCTCCCTTCGAGAAAAGCGCGGGTGATTACTGGTTGCCGGTCGATCTTTATGTTGGCGGCGCCGAGCACGCGGTGATGCATCTGCTTTATGCGCGCATGTGGACCAAGGTCATGTACGACGCGGGCCTGCTCAAGTTCAACGAACCGTTTCCGGTGCTGCGCAACCAAGGCATGATCTGGGCCGCCGACGGACAGAAAATGTCCAAGAGCAAAGGCAACGTGGTCACGCCTGATGCGATGGTCGACAAGTATGGCGCCGACGCGCTGCGCTTATGGGAACTCTTCATGGGACCGTTCGAGGAGGCGACCAACTGGAACGAGGACGGCGTGGTCGGCACCGCGCGTTTTCTCGCACGCGTATGGGGCATGGTACGCCGCTATGTCGAGGCGGGATGCCCGGCGGGAAAACCGAAGGCCGAAACGCTCAAGCGCGCGCATAAGACCATTCAAACTGTCACTGACCATATCGAACGGCTGCGCTTCAATACCGCCCTGGCCGCCCTCATGGACCAGCTCAACTATCTGCAAA
Source organism: Binataceae bacterium (SeqCode) (assembly GCA_050736615.1). GTDB lineage: Bacteria > Desulfobacterota > Binatia > Binatales > Binataceae > JBOHWJ01. The sequence goes on from JBOHWL010000071.1 coordinate 2,254, forward strand.
AGCTGACAGCGGAAGAAAGCGGGCGTTTCGCCCTCGAAAGTTATATCGTGCTGCTCGCACCGATGGCGCCGTATATCGCTGAAGAGATGTGGCGTGCCTTAGGGCATGCCGATTCGATTCACCTCCAGCCTTGGCCTCAATTCGATCCGGAACTTGCTCGCGACGAAACCGTAACAGTAGTTGTGCAGGTTAATGGCAAGGTGCGCGACCGCCTGCAAGTTGGAATCGAGACGGCGGAAGAGGAAATCCGCGCGATGGCGCTCGCCAGTGACGCGGTCAGGCGCCACCTGGACGGTAAAGCGCCCAAAAAGCTGATTTACGTACCCAACAAACTGGTTAGCATCGTCGCCTGAGCGCACAGCGCCCGTTGGGCCGTGTTTCGCTTGCCATCGTTAGCGCCACCGGTGAGACATGCGCCATGCTTGAAATTTCGAGTGCGGACGTGCGATAGACCGGACATATTCCCACGCAATTTCGAGGTCATGCTCATGCCCGAGGACGCGCTCAAAGTCGAACGCCATCAAAACCACGTCACGCTTGCACTCAATCGCCCTGAAAAACGCAACGCCATCAACCGTCCAATGCTCGAAGCGCTGGACAAGGCGTTCAATCTGATCGAGGGCGATAAGGAAATCCGCGCCGTCGTAATCCGTGGTGAAGGCCGCGGCTTCTGTTCCGGTCTCGATTTGCGCGATATCGAGCAGATGGGTACTGGCGGCGTCACCTTCGAGAAAGTGGTGCGCCGCTTGGAAAAGCTCGCCGTGCCGACGATCGCCGCGATTCATGGCGACGCGCTCACCGGCGGCCTGGTGTTGGCCTTGAACTGCGATCTCAGGATCGCCGCCGAAAACGCGCGATTGGGCATGACGCCGGCGCGGATCGGTTATCTGCCAACTTTCGCTATCTTTCGCAAATTCGTGGAAATCGTGGGACCGGCCAATACCGCGGAGATTATGTATCTGGCCGACCCGCTTGAGGGTGCGCGCGCGTGTGAAATCGGCCTGGTGCATCGCGTGGTGTCCGATAACCAACTGATTGAAGCGGCGGATAGCTGGGCGGCCAAGATCGCGGGTAACGCGCCGCTCTCGGTGCGTGCGATGAAGGTCAGTATCGAGCGTGCGATGAGCCAGGCGTTCAACGTCGAACACAAGGATATCGATGAGATGGGCACGCGAGTGCGCACGAGCAATGATGCCAAGGAAGGCGTGCGCGCGTTTTTGGAAAAGCGCAAGCCGGTCTGGCGCGCCGAATGACGCTTGAAGCGGCGGCGCTGGCCGTGCGATGCTCGCCGTTGAATTGAAGTATCAAGGAGTCCGCAATGGCTGAGCTACTCAAAGTCGAGCGCCACCCGAACTACGCCATCTTCACCCTCAATCGCCCGGAAAAGCGCAACGCGCTGAACGAAGGGTTGGTCAAAGCAATCGATGAGGCTTGCGCCTCCGTTGAAAACGACAAGGAAATTCGTGCCGTTATCCTGCGCGGTGAAGGACGCAGCTTTTGTTCCGGCATTGATCTGGCGGAAGCCGATCGGCTCGAAGGCGGACATAATCCGATGAGTCTGGAGCGGGTCTTTGGGCGTCTGGAAAACCTGCCGGTGCCAACCATTGCCGCGATTCAGGGCGCGGCTTTGGCCGGCGGCTGCGAACTTGCGCTGCATTGCGACCTGCGCATCGCCGGCGACGACGCCCGCATCGGGATGACCGTCTCCAGGGTCGGCCTGCTCGTGCCGTACGATTTTATTCGCAAGCTGATCGAGGTGATCGGTTCCGCCAATACCGCGCAGATCCTTTACACCGCAGAGCCGGTTGATGCCCAGCGCGCGCTCGCGATGGGCATGCTGCATGAAGTGGTTTCGGCCGCCAAATTGGACGAAGCCGCGGTTGGCTGGGCGGATAAAGTTTCGTCGAACGCACCGCTTTCCCTGCGTGCCATGAAAAGAAGCCTGCGCCGTTCGTTGAGCGCGTCCAACGACGCCTGGCACGAGGATATTCTCGAAATGGGCCGCCAGGTGCGCGCCAGCAAAGACGCCAAGGAAGGTATCCGCGCCTTTTTAGAAAAGCGCAAACCGAACTGGCGCGCGGAATAGACCCTGCACGGGTCCTCAAAAATTACGAATAATCAGCCGTTTGGATGACTCCACGCGCAGTTTGTGGCAGGCAACCCCTGCACAAACCTCCGCTGTCATTTCGAGCGCGTTAGCTCAGCCAAAGGCGGAGCGAGCAGGCGAGTCCGCGAACTGCGTTCAGAGTCAGGCTGCCGGAGCGAGAAATCCCGGATAGAGCCTTGGAAAATGCACAGATTTCCGGGATTCCTCGCTGTGCTCGGAATGACAACCGGGGTTGTGCGGAGGTCAGAGGGTTGCTTCCGCAGCGTTTTTATCAGTTGCGGGCCAGCGCCTTACGGAGCGCGGCCACGTTTTGCACCAGCACGCTCGGCAAATTCAGGGTGCCAGCCACGTTCGAGTAGGGATAAAGCCGGGAATTGACGTGGGCATGGAGCGGCAGACCGCCGCCCTGATGAATTTCATAATCGAGCGGCAGCGCTCCCAGGATATGCACGATGCGGAATAGCGCGCGCGCGAATGGCCGCAATTCGCTCGCGTTCAGTTCCGTCATCATGCCGCGGAAGCCCGGCATCACAACGTCGTAGCTGCGCGGAAAGGCGCCGACCGGATTTGAATAGCTGACCACGGAGCCGTTGCGTTCGATCACCAGGCCGAAACGTTCGACCAGCGCGATCAACTCGCTCCATAAGTCGGGATGGCGACGTTCGGCGACCACCTCGGCTTCAAGCGCCGGCAGCGGCGCGGGAGAGCCAATTAATTGTTGATGGAGATGGGGCTGCGAGGCGCCCGATTCACGCCCCTGGTTCTTGCGGATGACCACCGAATTGACCGACGGGTTTTCGAACATGTGATGCATCAGGCGCACATCGGTTTGCAAAAGGCGGAAGAAGTGTTCCTCACCCAGCATCCCCGTGCGCATGACATCGCTGATGCCGCGCGGGTGGTTGGCGAAATGGCGCGGATCCTCGACCACCACATACGATTCGTTACGGCGATTGGTCAATTCGGCCGGGATGCGAGGGAATAGGTTGTTGAACACTCGCATCACCCACGGCGCGCCTTCCGACTGGCCTCCGGTCCAATCAGGAAACTCCGCCGGCACCAGCCGCATCAGTTCGGGCGGCGCCAAATTTTCATTCCCAGGGCAGAACGGACAAGCGTCGATGGTGCGCCGCAATTCGTCGGCGGAGGGCACGGACGTGCCGGGTTGTAATTCCTCGCGTCCGCCAAGGGTGAAAGCGAAGCTCTTGCCGCGGACATCGACGACATATGAAATCACGCCGGTAATCGGGTTTTTGATCCACACCAGCGCGCCATCGCGCATCTCATATTCGATAGCCATGAAGGTGACGACATTTCTTTAATCATTGGGACGCGTGCTTTTCAACGCGGATGCGCAATTAACCAGGACGCGGCGCCTGGCGTTGAAACATCAAGTCAGTCATCTTGACTCCGGCGCGATGCTCAATTATTTCACGATCAGGGGTGGTGACCCGCAAGGGCCTGAATAACGCATTGTGGTCTGGTCGCTTCGCGCAAGCGGGCACCAGGCTTTTTTTTGGCTATAATCCAGGTGGCGCACGCATAACCAGCGTGACACGCGAAGACGCACGAACTCAGGTGTCAGTAAAGCAATATCTTTTCACTCCCGGACCCGCGCCGGTGCCGCCGCAAGTGCTGCTCGAGATGGCGCGGCCGGCGATTCATCATCGCACGCCCGAATTCAGCGCGGCGCTCGACAGCGCGCGCGAACGGCTCAAAGCCTTGTTTGGCACCCGCCAGGAGATCATCCTGATCGCCGCCAGCGGCACGGGGGCGATGGAAGCGGCGGTGACGAATCTGGTTGCCCCGGGCGAACACGCGATTTTCGTCAACGGCGGCAAGTTCGGCGAACGCTGGGGCGGCCTGCTCACCGCTCACGGCGCCATCGCGCATGAAGTCAGGGTCGAATGGGGCCGCGCGGTAAGACCCGCACAGATAGATGAGGCCCTGCGCGACAATCCGCAAGCGCGCGCGGTGCTGATGCAGGCCAGCGAGACCTCGACCTGCGCGGTTCATCCGGTCGAAACAGTCGCCGCGATCACCCGCCGCCGTGACACCATGCTGATTGTCGATGGGATCACTTCGGTCGGCGTGTTCGAGCAGAAGATGGACGAATGGGGTGTCGATGCCCTGCTGACGGGTAGCCAAAAGGCGCTGATGCTGCCGCCGGGGCTCGCGATGATCGCACTTTCACCCCGCGCGCTCGAACGTATGAAGCAGGTGCGCGCGCCGCGTTTTTATTTCGATCTTGCGCGCGAGTTGAAGGCGCAGCGCGATGAGCATACCACCGCCTTTACGCCGCCGGTCCCGCTCATTTTCGGCCTTAACAAATCACTCGAGATGATCCATGCCGAGACTTTACCTCGGGTTTTCGCGCGTCATCGCGTGATGGCGGAAGCGACGCGCGCGGCGGCTCCCGCCTTGGGGTTGAAGCTGATTGCGCCGGATAATCCAGCTCCCGGAGTGACCGGTATCTTGACCCCCGAGGGGCTTGATGGAGCGAAGCTGGTGAGGTTGATGCGGGATGAGCTTGGAGTGTCGGTGCAAGGCGGGCAGGACCACATGAAGGGGAAGCTCGTGCGCATCGGTCACATGGGTTATCTTGCTCCGTTCGATATGCTGGTAGCGGTGAGCGCGCTTGAGATTGGATTGCGACGTCTGGGCCACGCTGTCGCCGCGGGCGCGGGCGTCGCGGCGGTGCAGGAACGAATCGGGCGGAGCGATTGAAGATCGTATGGCGGAAACCTTCCGCGTATTACTGAGTGATTCCCTGTCAGCGCGGGGAATCGACGTGCTGCGGCGTCAGCCCCGCATTCATTTTGAGGTGAAGACGGGGCTTACGCCATCGGAGCTGGCCGCTGTCATCGCGCCCTATCACGCGCTCATTATTCGCAGCGCGACCAAGGTCACGCGCGAGGTTATCGAGCATGCCGACGCGCTCAAGGTGATTGGGCGTGCGGGCGTCGGCGTTGACAACGTCGAGCTTGACGCCGCCACCCGGCGCGGCATCGTGGTGATGAACAGTCCGCTGGGCAACAGCGTCACCACCGCCGAGCATACGATTTCAATGATGATGGCGCTGGCACGCCACATTCCCGCGGCCAACGCCGCCTTGCGCGCGGGCTTGTGGGAGCGCGGCAAATTCACCGGCATCGAGGTTTGTGGCAAGACCCTGGGAGTGGTGGGGCTTGGCAATATCGGGCGTATTGTGGCGGACCGCGCAATGGGCCTCAAGATGAAGGTGGTTGGCTTCGATCCGATTCTGACCGCCGAGGCGGCAGCCAGAATCGGTGTTGAGCTGGTTGGGCTCCAAGAATTGCTCCAGCGTTCCGACTTTATCACCGTGCACGCGCCGCTGACGGATGAGACGCGTGGCCTGATCGGGGCGGCCGCGTTCGCGCGCATGAAGAAAGGCGTACGCATTTTGAATTGCGCCCGTGGCGGCATTGTCGACGAAACGGCGCTGCTCGAAGCGCTCGAATCCGGCCAGGCCGCCGGTGCCGCGCTCGATGTCTTCATCGAGGAGCCACCGCCATTGGGGCATCCGCTGATCGCGCATCCCAACGTAATCGCGACACCACATCTCGGCGCCGCCACTGACGAAGCGCAGGTTCAAGTCGCGGTCGATATCGCCAACCAGATTGCGGAATTCCTGCTTGACGGCACGATTCGTCATGCGGTCAACATTCCGGCGCTGTCGGTGAAAGAGCTCGAAGTGCTGGGCCCGCATCTTCATCTTGGTGAAAAGCTCGGCTGTTTGATGGCGCAGCTTATCGGCGAAGCGCCCACGCAGGTGACGCTTTCATTCGCGGGCGAGGCGGCCAATCTGAAGCAGGAACCCATCACCGCCGCGATGCTCAAGGGCTTGCTGAGCGGTTTCCTGGATCAGGAACTCAATTACGTGAACGCGCCGTATATCGCCCGCGAACGCGGCATCACCGTGGCGGAAACGCGCTCGCGTGAAACCACCGATTACATCAACACGTTGACGCTCACGGCGCGCACGCCGGGCGGCACGCACGAAGTCACCGGCGCGGTTTTCGGCAACCGCGTGCTGCGGCTGATACGGATCGACGGTTACCGGATCGAGGCGGCGCCGCAAGGCTATTACCTGCTCTTGCATAATCGCGACGTGCCGGGCGTGGTGGGAGCGGTCGGCAGCTTGCTGGGGCGCAGCGGAATCAATATCGCGGGGCTTGGGCTGGGACGGGATCGCGCCGGTGGCACCGCGCTCAGCGTGGTCGAAGTGGATGGGCCGGTGCCCTCAGCCGTACTCGAAGAGTTGAAGACGATTCCGGCGATAACCAACGCCTCATTGATAAAACTTTGACGCCGGCGCGGGGGTAAATCAGCCGGCGCGTCTGAGGCCATCGCGCAACCGCGCTGGCCCGAGTGCGTTCCTGGCGAATCCATATGAAGACAGTCGCGGTGGTCGGCTCCCAATGGGGCGATGAGGGCAAGGGCAAAATTGTGGACCTGCTGGCGGCGGACGCCGACGTGGTGGTCCGTTTCCAGGGCGGGAATAACGCCGCCCATACGCTGGTGGTCGATGGTGAGAAATTCATCCTGCGCCTGGTTCCAGCCGGCGCGCTGCATGACGGCAAGGCCTGTGTAATCGCCAACGGCACGGTGGTCGATCCGTTCGCCCTGATTGAGGAGATCGACGGTCTCAAGCGTCGCGGGCGCATGCGCGACGATCGGTTTTTACGCCTTAGCAACGACGCGCATATGGTCATGCCATACCATCGCGCGATCGATCGCGCGCGCGAGGCGCGTCTGGGCGCCGGCCGGATTGGCACCACCGGATTCGGCATCGGCCCCGCTTATGAAGACAAGATGGCGCGTTGCGGACTGCGCTTCGACGATCTCGGTAATTTTGATTTTTTTTCGGACAAACTCGAACGCAATATTCGCGACAAAAACCTCTATCTCAAGGCCGTGCTCAAGGCGGAGCCGGTCAAGGGCCGCGAGATCGTCGAGGGGATGCGCAAGTTGAAGACCCGCCTTTCGCGCTACCTTTGTGATACATCGCTCTATCTGCACGAGGCGATCGGCGCGGGAAAGAAGATTCTGTTCGAAGGCGCGCACGGCACCATGCTCGATATCGACCATGGCACGTACCCATTCGTGACTTCTTCGAATTGTGGCGCCAGCGCGGTCTTTGGCGGTGCCGGACTTGCGCCCGGTAAGCTCGAAGCCGTACTCGGAATTAGCAAGGCTTACACCACGCGCGTCGGCGGCGGCCCGTTTCCCACGGAAATCAAGGGTAAGCTCGGCGACGCCTTGCGCGTCGAGGGTGACGAATTCGGCAGCGCGACCGGCCGGCCCCGACGCATCGGATGGTTCGACAGCGTACTGGCGCGCCACGCGGTCCGCCTCAATGGAATGTGGGGCCTGGCGCTGACCAAGCTCGACGTGCTGACCGGCATCGACCCACTGCGTATCGCCGTCGCGTATGAACTGCGCGGCAAGCGCTTTGAGGAAATTCCGCCCGGACGCCATTTGCTTGAACGGGTCAGACCGGTATACGAAGAGCTGCCTGGATGGAATGAGGATGTCACCGGGGTACGCGCGCTCGATGATCTTCCGGTTAACGCGCGCCGTTATTTGACCCGTCTTGAACAGCTATGTGGAGTGCCGCTCGCGATGATTGGTGTCGGTGCCGCCCGCGAAGCCACGATCATAATGAAGAATCCGTTCAGCGACTAAGGTTTGGCGATTTGTTCCGCTGAGGAAGCTCCGAGCAAGTCTTAATCTGTCGTTCCGAGCGCAGCGAGGAATCCCGGTAATCTGTTCATTTCCTTCGGTTTGTCCGGGATTCCTCACTCCGCAGACTCCGTTCGGAATGACAATGGGGGCTTGTGCAGAGGTTCCCTGAACGAACGTGCGGTTGTTCTGGACTCCCACCCTCAAGGTGACGGGACGGGCGCTGGCGTCGCATGGGGATGCCCAAATAGGGAGCCGAAGAAGCCGCCGATTGAGCCGATCAGACCGTTCCTGGCAGTTCCGACGCGGGTCGGTTGAACGGCACCGCTTGACCGCGCTGAGCCGCTCCCGGCGGATGTCAAAATACGCAAACTCGCCATCACACCGCTGTGCAGTGGACAAATCCTGGTCGGCTGCGTGCCTTCAAGGAATGGCAAACGCACCTTGTGCGGACATGACGGCGTGGCGAGTCCGCCGGAGGCTGGATCGATGGTGGCCATGACTATCCCGGGTGGCGGCGGGCCAAAACCTAGTTGTGGTTGCCGCACCGTCCGCGTCATGAATCGGACCCATGCCGGCAGGGCGGCGTCGGCGCCGGGCAGGCCGATACTGTGCGGTTCGTCATAGCCGACCCAGACTCCTGCCACCAGGGTGCGCGTATAGCCGACGAAATAGGCGTCGCGATAATCGTCGGTGGTGCCGGTTTTACCCGCGGCGGGAAAATCCAGCCCCAGCCGTTGCGAGCTGGCACCAGTGCCGAACTGGAGTACGCCCTGCAGCGCGCCGGTCATGAGATAGGCCACCGCATCGCTCATCAGGCGCCGGCGCCCCGAGGCATGTTGATAAATCTCGCGATCGTGCCCGTCCACCACCGCCGTGATTGCATAGGGTGGACATTCCAGGCCGCCGTCGGCGAAGACTTGATAAGCGCCGGTCAATTCCAGCAGCGTCATGTCGTCGGCGCCGATCGTAATCGGCAGCACGGAGGCCAGATCCTCGTGCACACCCATCTCATGCGCGGTGCGGATTATCGCCGGAGGCCCGAGCAGACTGCCCAGATAAGCTGTCGGCACGTTGAGTGACTGAGCCAGCGCCTGCTCCACCGTGACCTGACCCCGGTAGGTGCGCTCGTAATTGACCGGCGTCCATCCACCGAACGACATCGGACGGTCGGGCAGAATCGACGCAAGGGTAACCGGGCGCGGCAGCGGATTGGTTACGGGGTCGAGCGCGGTGATGTAAACGATCGGTTTGAAAGCCGAGCCGGGCTGGCGTTCGGCGTTGGCGGCTCGATTGAACTGGCTGGCCGCATAATCACGGCCACCGACCATCGCGACAATCGCGCCGCTGCGCGGATCAAGCGCGACCAGCGAACTCTCCAGGCGCTGCGCGGGACTACGCCGGCGCAGGTGCGGATGGAGTTTCTCCAGCCGTTCGAGATTGCCGACCACGCTCTCCCGCGCGCTTTCCTGCATTTCGGGATCGAGCGTGGTAAAGACCTTAAGCCCCCTCAGATTGCCATCCAGCCCCGGCAGTTTCTTCACCTGCGCGATGACGTAATCGGTAAAGTAGGGCGCTCGGCGCAAACTGGGCGCTTTGGTCAACTGGATCGGCTGATTCGCCGCCGCCAGGTATTGCCGCTGATCGAGCACCCCCGCCCGCCGCATAATCGCCAGTACGGTATTGCGGCGCTGAAGGCACTGCTCTGGATGGCGTCGTGGATCGTATGAGGTGGGCGCCTGGATCATGCCGATCAGAGTGGCCGCCTCGGCCGGCGTAACCTCGCGCAGGTCTTTGTTAAACAGGAAGCGTGCGGCGACGGGCAGGCCGAACATCGGCGTGCCGTCGTAGGCGCCCATCGGCACGTCGTTGATATAGCGCTCGAGAATCTGGCGCTTCGACAGCCGCATTTCGAGCACCAGCGCGATCGCGAGTTCGCGGAATTTACGATGGAACGTGCGCGTATGACGCTCGAGAAAAGTGCGTGCAAGCTGCTGGGTGATGGTGCTGGCGCCCTGACGCAGATGGCCCGAATGAAAATCCACGAGGGCGGCCTCGATGATGCGGATCGGGTCGAAACCGGGATGGTAATAGAAGAAACGGTCCTCGGTGGCGAGCAGTCCGTTGACCAGATATGGCTTAAGATCGTTAAGCGAAACCTCAACCCGCTCGGCGGGCGAGTCGGGCAACAATCGGCCGATTATTTCCGGTTCCAGCGCCGCATGCGCGAGTCCGACCCCAAAGGAATCCGCGAGGCCGCTCACACGCCCGCCGCTGAAATTCAAATGAATCAGCATGGCGGGATGGCTCTCCAGCCCCACCTGAAAATCGCGGGCGTAGATCGTCATCGCACCCGGCATCATCGAATATTCGCCGGGCTGGGTAACGTCGTCGACACGCGTATAGCTGAGATGGCCGAGCCGGTCGATCAAATGGAGTTGGGCAATGTCGTCGCCGGGCGAGATCACGAGCGGCGCCGAATAGATCGCCGAGGTCAGGGCGGCACTGCGCTGCTCGATCAGATGGGAGATTTCACCGTAGAGTTGGGCCAGATAAAAGCCGAAGCCGAAGGTGAACAGCAACGCGCAGCCGATCAGTCCGCGGCGCCATCCTAATCGTTTCAACCATCCGGCCAGCGTTCGCCAGCGGCTTGGCCGTTTGCGCTTGCGATTTTGGGGCTTGGCCCGACGTTTCGATTTCGTTCCTCTGCCGCCCGCTCCATCCATGCCCTTCGTCCGGCCTACGGCGCACCGCCAGGATTCCCGGCGCCATCAGCATCAAGCGAACGGATTATAGCCCAGTCGTCACGATGAAAGAGAGTGGCATGAAGCCGTCCCTCCTGCCTGAGGACTTAGGCGGGATAAATGACTCGCGAGCACTTACCCGTCGGCGCTGGCCTACTGCTTGTAACCGAAGCGCCGCAGCATCGCGTGGCGTTCAATCCGCTCCTTTTCGCCCTCTACGCCTAGCGGCGAGGCGCCGTCGATCACGCCCACCACGCCACGGGCGCCGTCGTGCTCGGCGACGATGATGGTTGCCGGGTTGGCCGTCGCGCAAAAAATCGTGCAGACCTCCGCCACCGCCTTGATCTGATTGAGGACGTTGACGGGAAAGGCATTACCCAGCATCACGACGAACACATGGCCGGCCGCAAGCGCTTGCGCGCAATCAATCGCGGCACGCCTTAGCTGCTCGTCGGTGCCGGTGTGACGGATCAGGCATGGGCCTGAGGCCTCGCAAAAGGCGACACCGAATTTGATGCCGGGGACCGCCTGCACCAAGGCTTCGTAGAGGTCTTCAACCGTCTTGATGAAGTGCGCCTGTCCCACGATCACGTTGACGTCAGCAGTTGGCTTGTGGATAGCGATCGCTTTTAGCTCCATCGTGATTGCTCTTTACCCGTGTTGATTACAGGATGATAGGGCAGTGGAGGCGGGGTCGAAAGTCGCAACGCAGGCGCAAGCCAAACCGGCCGCGTTGCCGCGATATTTCTATCGGCTGAGCGCGCGTGCGCAAAGCGTTTACCTGCGCAGCAACAACATCGAGCGTTTTGAATTGACCCCTGGCCGCGCGGCGTGCGCAATGCTGACCGCGTTGATGAACGCGCTTGAAGAGGGCGCGCCGGCGGTGGTCGAGCGCGGCGCGCAGATTCTCGTGAGTGAACTGTGCCGCGGTCTGGGCGTGCGGCCGGTGCGTGTCGAAGTGCGCGGTGTGAGGCCGCGCAACGGCTATAGTGAATTGCATGGAATCTTTTATCCGCGCGGACCCGCGCGCCGGGTGGCCGCAGGCCGCACCACGATGGCGGCTGAACCGCTGATCGTCCTCTGGATGCGGACCGCGCGGCGTCACGATGTGGTCAAGCCCAAAACGTTCGTGCGCACGCTGATGCATGAGCTGGCCCATTATCTCGATTCCACCCTGCTCAAGCTCGGCGACTCGTATCATACGGCGGGCTTTTTCAAGCGCGAGTCATATCTGGTTCGAATGCTGTTTCAGCCTGCGTATGAACCGTGATATCGAAGCCGCGGGTAAGGCAGGGGGTTTGGTATTAATCGACTCTGGCGCAGGAAAGTGATGGGAATGTTCGGCCGAATTCGTACCGCGATGTCCCCGCGTATGCGTATGTTCAACCGCCTGGCGGTGATCGCGGGACGCCAGCGGGAACTCGCCGATCGGCTCATAAGGGACGTCGAATTGTGCGAGTACATCAATCTCAAAAATGGGCTCGAACAGCTCGCCGAATCCCAGGACGCACAAGCCGGCAATATGCGAACGCTGCTGTCGGATTATGGCGTATGGGCGCGATTGCCCGAGCGGCCCGTCGGCGGTGCCAACAACTGGGAGCGCCTGAGCGGTGACCTGGCGCTGTTGGTCGAGTTGTGCCGCGAGTTAAATCTGTGCGCGGTCGAAGCGGAATCTATTGATAGCCAGATAGCTGAAAAATTACGGGAAATCGCGGCCGTGCTTGATCGCGACGGCGGCGAATTGCGCGACCTCGCCCTCAAATGTGATCCACACGCCTTGAACTAGGCATTGCCCCGCCGCGACCCCGTTCAGAGATAGCGGGCAAGACCGGCGTGACGAAGTTGCTCGATCACTTTACGCACGTCTTGAGAATGAGAGCGGTGCGCGATCAGAATCGCGTCGTCGGTGTCCACCGCGACCAAATCATTGACGCCCAGCAATACCAATAGGCGCTTGCCGCCACGCGCGAGCACCCGCTCGCTGTCGAGCGTGACCACGTTGCCATGCAGCACGTTGGGTGAGCGTCCGCGCAATGCTTCCCATAAACCCTCCCAACTGCCCACGTCATGCCAATCGAAGCTGGCCTTGACGCCCATCACGTCCGCGCTTTTTTCAACGACGACGCGATCGAATGAGTCGAACCGGAGTTTGCGATACGCGCGTGCGAGCGTCGCTCCGCGCAGGCGCGGCAGTCCTGTCATGGCGTCGGCCAGAACTGGCGCATGCGCGCGCAAAGCGGCGGCCAGCGAATCGGCGCGCATAACGAAAATTCCGGCGTTCCAGAGAAAGCGGCCCGACTTGACCATGCGCGCGGCCAACTTTGACGAGGGCTTTTCGACGAAACGCTCGACCTTGAAGCCGCTTCCAGCCACCGCGCCAATTTCCTGATAGCCATAGCCTGATTCCGGCCGCGTCGGAGTCACGCCGATGACCACCAGCCGCTGAGCGCGGCGGGCCAGCGCAATCGCCTTTATCAACGTGCGGCGGAAGCCCGCCGCAGGCCGCATATAATGGTCAGCCGGCATCACCGCGACCACGAACCGTTGGCCGAGCCGGCGACTGATGATTCCCGTGCCATACGCGATCGCGACGGCAGTGCCACGTCCCTCGGGCTCGATGATGAGATTGGCGCTGGGGATTAGCCGTCCCAGCGCGCGGCGAAAGGGCGCGGTCTGATCGGCTGACACCAGGACGAAAACCAACTCGCGCGGAATCAGCGGCTGTGTGCGCGCAATCGTGTCGGCGAGCAGCGAGCTTTTGCCATCGATGGAAAACAACGGCTTGGGCCGGCCGCTACGGCTTTCCGGCCAAAAGCGGGTACCTCGCCCGCCAGCGATAATCAGCGCCGTCGCGGGCCCATCCGGATGGGATCGGTTGGTGCGGTTCAGATTTTCGCACCCAGTTCCGCGAGCTTGCGCTCGAACAGCGATCGGATTTCGCCCAAGCTCTGTTCGTCCCGCGCTTCAAAGCGCATCACCAGCGCCGGCTGGGTATTGGACGCCCGCACCAATCCCCATCCGTGCGGGAACTTCACACGTGCGCCGTCGATATCGATGGTCTCATAATGGGCGCGAAAATACTCGGCGGCTTTGCGCACCACTTCGAATTTGCGCTCATCCGGACAATCGAGGCGAATTTCCGGCGTGTAGGAAGTCCGGGGTAAATCCGCCAGCAGCGCGCCCAGGCCTTGGCCTTCCCGGCTGATGATTTCGAGCAGGCGCATCGAGGCATAGATCGCATCGTCGAAGCCATAGTAGCGATCGTTGAAGAACATATGGCCACTCATTTCGCCGGCCAATGCCGCATTTTCCTGTTTGAGCTTGCTCTTGATAAGCGAATGACCGGTCTTCCACATGATCGGACGCCCGCCGTGAGCGGCGATATCATCGTACAGCCGTTGCGAGCATTTGACGTCGCCGATAATTGCCGCGCCCGCCCGCTCCCGCAGGATCGAGCGTGAGAAAGCCACCATCAGTTCGTCGCCCCATACGATGCGGCCGTTTTCGTCAACCGCGCCCAGCCGATCCGCGTCGCCGTCATAGGCGATACCGATGTGCGCGCCGCTGGTCTTCACCGCCTTTATCAGGTCGCGCATATTGTCTTCTATCGTGGGGTCGGGGTGATGATTGGGAAAGCGGCCGTCCATCTCGATGTACAATTCGATCGTTTCCAACCCCATCTCGCGCATCAGCGGTGCCGCGACCACGCCACCGCAGCCGTTGCCGGCGTCCACCGCGACTTTGAGCGGGCGATCGAATGTGATGTGGCTTTTGATGTACTCGCGATAATCCGGCAACACCGCACGCGATGTGAGAGTGCCTTTACCGGCGGTCTTGAATGCGCGCGTTTCGACGATATGACGCACGCGCTGAATCTCCTCGCCAAAGATCGTGGTGGGGCCGACCCCGAGCTTGAAGCCGTTGTATTCGGCGGCGTTGTGGCTGCCCGTGATCATGCACCCGCCGTCCATGTGCCAGTGCAGCACCGAAAAATAAAGCAGCGGCGTGGGCACGACGCCAATATCAACGACATTGATTCCGGATGGGAGCAGGCCTTGAATCAAAAGGTCGCGCAGGTGGTCGGAAGACAAGCGGCAATCGCGGCCTAGCGTCACCGTCCGTTTACCGGCTTGCAGCAGGATTGTGGCATAGGCGCGGCCAAGATCGATGACGAAGTCGTCGCTAAAATCGTGCTCGACCACGCCGCGGATATCGTATTCACGGAATACCTGGGGGTTCATGGCAATTCCGATTGTTGCCGCCAAGATTTATGGAAGCAACCACTAAAATAGAGTTGAACAGGCGGTCAGGTGCCAGAGACACAGCGTAAAGTCGCGATTGTGACCGGTGCCGGCCGCGGCATCGGCCGCGGCGTGGCGCTCGCACTCGCGCGAGAAGGCTATGCGTTATGCCTGGCGGCGCGCAGCCACGACCAACTCGAACAGAGCCGTGCGCTGAGCGGTTTGGCGCCGGCCGATTCGCTCATCGTGCTGATCGATCTGGCCCGCGAAGAGGCGCCGGATGAGCTTTTCACAGCCGCGCTGGAACATTTCGGCCATATCGACCTCTTGATCAACAACGCCGGATGGGCACCGCCACGGACGCCGATCGTGAAGTTGGCGAGCGCCGACCTCGAGCGCATGATCGCGGTGAATTTGCGCGCGCCGATCGCGCTCGCACGCCTGGCCGCGATCGCGATGGCGCGTCAGGCGGTGGGCGGAGCGATCATCAATATCGCCTCGGCGTCGGCGCGTGTGATGCCCGCCGGCGAGGCGGTTTATGCGGCGGCCAAAGCGGGGCTGGTGGCTTTCACGCATGCGTCGTTCAACGAATTTCGTCTCAGTGGCATCAAAACTTCGGTGATAATTCCGGGACTGACCGACACCGCCTTTATCCCGAACAACAAACGACTGGACCGCGGCCTGATGCTCACTCCGGCAGAGGTCGCGACGGCGGTGATGGCGGTGGTCAATGCACCAACCAACGCGTGTCCGCTGGAGCTGGTCCTGGAGCCGCACCGCGATCCGATGCGCGGTCATTGACGTGGACGGTGGCGTCATTGACGCCCGCGGGTGGCTGTTGCCCGAAAGCATTCGAAAATCCCGCTTCTCATCGCGTGCGTATCGATTCGAAGGCCAATCCGCTTGATCGGAACTTGATCGCCAAGCCGTTCTCGCGCAAGGGCGCCACCCGCTCGGCCCGCGAGCTTACGCGCTGATGATGCGCCCGCGCGTTCACGGCCAGCGGCGAGGGTCATAGGAAAGCGTGGGTGTTTCGCGCACACTGATTATCGCGGTGTCGCGGTCAAGCAATTGATTGCATGTCAATTGCGCGCTCCGTGCGGGCGATTACGAGTTCGAAGAGAAGATTGTGTACGCGTTCAAGTATAAAGCGCCGGCTATCCAGGCCAATAATGGCAATTCTTCGCTCCCGTTCACGGCGCTGTTTTCCGCCGCGCTGATTGCGGGCGTGGCGGCGGCAGTGGTGGTCTCGCCGTTGGCGGCGTGGGGTGTGGCGGCGGCTGGTTTTCGATTTCCCTTTCCACGAATCTTTGACCGCACCGTCATGGTGACATTGGGACTGGCGATGGTGTTGCTGGCGCGGCCATTGCGCCTGCCACGGTTGCTTAAGGATGGGTTCAGCCTGAGTGCGGCGGAGGCTCCGCCAGGCCCGCAAAGGACCGATATCAAGCAGGCAATCGGGTTGATCGTGGGCGGCCTCATCCTCGCGCTGATCGCGATTGCCGTTCTGTTCGCAGTTGCCGCCGCGATGGGTGCGGGCGGACCACATCGAGCCTCGGCGCTGGTTCTGCGCGCGGGTAAATATGCCGGCGCGGCCGTCGCGATTGCGATCATCGAGGAGGGGTTTTTTCGCGCCTTCTTACTCGGCGGCATGCGGCGCGATTGCGGACGCGCGGGCGCCTTGATTGGCAGCGCGATAATTTATTCATTGGCCCATCTGGTGCGCGCGCCCAGGCATTATTATCTGTCCGGCTATCATGCCGGCGCTGGCTTGCATGATTTCGTGCTGAGCGTGACGCGTTTGATTCATCCGGGCGGCGCGCTCGGCACGATTCTGGGACTGTTTCTGCTGGGGCTCGTCCTGGGTGAAGCGTTTTTGCTGACCGGCTCGGCGTACTTCTCGATCGGTATGCACGCCGGCTTTGTGGTCGGGGCTAAATCCTGGTCGGTGCTCGGCGACCATGGTGCGCGAGTGCCGCAATGGTTGGCCGGGAGCGGGCCGGTGCCGCTAATCGGTGGCGTCGGCGCATGGGTGATCGCGCTGCTTCTGATGGCACTGCTGCCTGTCTTGCTCTCTCGCACGCGCGCACAGGCCGCTTACCCATCAGAGGGCCGGCAAGTGGAGCTGAACTAATGAAAGCGCCGGGGACCTCTCGATTCCCGGCGCAATTGTCAGCAACGTTGGCGTTAGCGCTTATCTGATGGCGAGTGCGTTAGGTGGTGAACCCACTCCGCCCGGAATATTGAGCGGCGCCGACGTGAAGAAGAAGTCGTAACGTCCGTCCACCGCGCAAGCCTCGGCCAGCTCTTCGAGATTCCACATCTCGCCGATCGGCATCCCGAAGAATGACAACATGTGGAAATGCAGCAGGTCAGTGGCTTGCATGAAGTCGCTGACGTTGGGCGGCGGAATTGCCTCCAGTCCGGGAGCGTCGGAGGCGACGGCCGCGATGTGATTTTCCCATAACCAGCGTGCCACACGCGCGCTGCCTTCGATCCCGGGACATTTGGTGTCGCGCGCCAGCTCCGCTTTCTCCTCCGCGCTCATATCCAGATAGGCCTGGGTCCACCCGATGCGGATCAACAGAATGTCGCCTGGACGCAATTGAGTCTTTTGCGCATTGAGCGTCTCGCGCAATTCTTCCAGTGGAATCGATTCATTGCGCTTAAAATCAATTGTGCGGCCATAGCGCTGATGGTAACGCGCCAGGTCCGCCAGGACGCCGCGGCCAGCCATGCCGCGTCGGGCAAGATTGTCGATCCCCAGTTTGGTGCCGCCGTAGCCAGTGATCTCGTTTTCCGGAATACCGTTGTAGGCGCCCAGCGTTGGATGTTTCACATGGCTGAGCGCGTCCCATTGCGAGGAGGCTTGCGGATAGAAATTGTCGAGATAATCATCGAGTATATAATTGCCGAAATGCTTGATCGTGTGATTATGTTTGCCGCGCGTGAAGAGCGGCGGATCTGGAATATCAATGGGCAAGTTGAGGGCGAAGACGCGCCCTTCGCGGATCGAACCTGTGGCTTCTCTGACACGTTCCGGTGTCAATAAATTGATTGTGCCAAGTTGATCGTCGTCACCGAACACGCCCCATGCCGAGCCAGCCGGCGCCCCGGCGCGTACCGGGAGCTCGTCATAACTGGGCAGGTCGGGCGCGGGGGCGCGATAAGGCGTCGGTGCGGGTTGGGCGCGGCCCGAACTGGTCACGCGCCGAGTTTTGGCCTTCGGTTTGGCCGCCCTGACGGCTATTTGGGGAGCGTTGGCAGTCTTGCCCCCAGGCTTGGCGCTCAGTTTCGGAGCTGAACGCGCCTGTTTGCCCTTGGCCTTCACGCCGCTTTTGACCGGCACGGTTTTACGGGATGGCTTGGCTCTATCAGGCGCGGCGATCTTTCTTTTTTTTGCTTTCGCCATTGCTTGAGACCCTCGGTTCGCTCAGCGGGCGGGTAATCCCGCGCTCTTTCTCATAGCAATTCGCCGCGTCAGTACATAGATGCAAATCATCATATTTTCACCCGTGACGATTTGGCGGAAACGGCTTATTGTGGACACGCGCCATCGATGGCTGTGACGGGCTCATCCACGAATTCCACTGGCCTTCTTGTGGGAGCCAGGGGGCGCTGTTAGAGTCACGTGATCGCTCCTTGCTCCCGTGCGGGGGCTTTATATCCGAAAGGAGGACAGCGCGTGAGGCGCTACGAGACCGTATTCATTTTACGCCCAGACCTGGGCGAACCCGCTCAAAAAGAAGCCATCAAACGCTTCGAAGGGCTCATTGGCACGAGCGGCGGGGATTTGATCGATACCGACGAATGGGGCTTCCGCGAGCTCGCCTACCGTATTCGGGGTGAGCGCCGCGGTTATTATGTGCGGCTCGACTATGGCGGCAATGGCGCCACCATGAACGAAGTCGAGCGCAATCTAAAGCTGTCGGACAAGGTTTTGCGGCATCTATCCGTGCTGGTCGAAGCCGAGGCTGACCCAGCTAAAATCCGTGCGGATATCGAGGCTCATCGCCGACGCGCCGCCGAGGCCAGAGCGGCGGCGGAAGCGAAAGCCGCGGCTGCGGCCGAAAATGCGGCGCGGGCACAACAGGCGGAAAACCCACCGGCGCAACCCTCCGAGCCCGACGCGAAGGACGAACCAATCGCGAGCGCCGAGCCGGCACCGGCCACCTCCGAGCCAGAGAGCGCCGCGTCGCCCGTGTCCGAAAATCCGGAAGCCCCGTCCCCCGGGACCAACGAACCGGAGAGTGGCAATCAAGGTTGAATTTAACGGCCGTCTGCTGGAAATGCCGCGCTTGCATACCACTCCGGGAGGCACGTCGTTGCTGAGGCTGACGGTGGATTGCGGCGAACCTGGTGACCGGATGCCGATGCGGGTGGTGATCAAGGGGGGAGCGGTATCGGCACTTCATGCGGCACTGAGGCCAGGCTCTGAAATCCACGCCGAAGGAGTGTTACACGGCCTGCGCGGCGTGGCGCGGCGGAGTTTACTTACCGATTTAGAGATCGTGGCCGAGCGGATTGAAATAGAATCCGCGCGGAAAGACTGACTTCGGGCGTGTATTTTTTTACCCTGAGCCCTTGAGAAATCCCCTCAAGGCCGGTGATTATTTAGGAAGCGGACCATGGCTGACGAAGAAAGAGTTGAACGTCGCGAGGGCGGCGGTGGCGATACCCATGAACATCGTGCGCAGCGCCCCCAAAGAGGTGAAGGTGAAGGCCGGCAGGGCGATCGCGGTGGGATGCGGCGGCGCTCGGGCGGACGCCGCAAGGTATGCCGGTTTTGCGCCGACAAGACGCTGCGGGTGGATTACAAGGACGTGCGAACCTTGCAAAGTTTCATCACCGAAGGTGGCAAGATTGTGCCAAGCCGCACCTCGGGCAATTGCGCACGCCATCAGCGCGCGCTGGCGGTGGCAATCAAACGGGCGCGGGTGCTGGCGCTACTGCCTTTCTCGACCCTGGGGCTCTGATACACGGTCGCTGTGACACGCAAGGACGTATTCGGCCTGGTGCGTGCGGCGTTGATCGCCGCCGTGCTGTTTCTCGCCGGCGGCATGGTGCCGATTGCGGGCGGCCTTGTGATGTTGTTCGCGCCGGTGCCGGTGCTGTATTACGCGGTCGGTTTGCCCGGAACGCTATGGCGGGGCGGCGGTGCGATCGTCCTGGCGGCGGCGTTGATCGCGCTGGCGGCCGGACCACTTGGCGCGCTGGCTTACGTGGTAACCTTCGGCCTTGCCACCGCCGCGATGGTGTACACGCTGGAGCGGCGCAAACCATTTGAAATCGTCGTGCTATGCACGGTTGGAGCGATGCTGGTGGCGGGGTCAATGGCCGCGCTGCTATTGGTGGGCTCGCCGGCGGCGCTGGCCACTCTGCTGCATCGCGATCTTCTGGCCGCCCTGACGCGGGGTGAAAAGTTCTACCACATGGTGGGGATAGAAGCGGGCATTTCGAGTGAGACCCGCGACAGCATTGTCAACGTAACTATCCGGTTGAGTCCGGCCTTGGCAGCGATTTCCGCAGGCTTTGCGGTCCTGGTCAATCTCGGCATTTTCTGGCGGCTGACAGGCAAACAGCAGCGGGTCGGCTATCCGCTTTTCGGCGATCTGGTCCGTTGGGCGACGCCTGACTGGCTCATCTGGACGCTGCTGGTGTCCGGGTTCGGACTGTTTATCCCGGTGGCGCCGCTCAGTACGATTTTTTTAGATTGTTTCGCCTGCGTGGCGGCGGTTTACTTCTGTCAGGGGCTGGCCATTATGGCATTTTATTTCAAGGTGCTGTCGATGCCGCCGCTGGCACGTGGTCTGATCTATTTTGTCACGATTGTGCAGCCGGTGCTCGCGGCATTGGTTTGCGCGGCTGGCATTTTCGACCTTTGGATCGATTTTCGGCGGCTGAAGCCGCCAAGTCAGGAGGCGCGCAACTTTGGGGACTTCCTCTGAATCGGGTTCGATAAGGCAGGCGAAGCGATGAATCTACAGTTAATCTTGAACGAAGAGGTGGCGAACCTGGGACGGCCGGGCGACGTCGTCAAGGTGCGAGCCGGGTACGCGCGGAACTATTTGTTGCCGCGTCAACTGGCGGTTGAAGCCAATCCGCGGAACCTGCGGGCTTTCGAGCATGATAAACGTCTCGCGATGATGAAACGCGAAGCCAAACGGACGCAGGCGGCCCAACTCAAAGAACGGCTCGAGGCGATTGCGCTGACTATTCGCGCCCATGCGGGCGAAGAAGGCAAGCTCTTCGGCTCGGTCACCAATATCGATGTCGAACGGGCGTTGCGGGAACAGGGGGTGGAAATCGAGCGGCGCAAAATTATGCTGCCTGAACCGATCAAGCAGCTCGGCGAATTCACCGTGACGGTCAGATTGGAGCTCGAAGTCGAGGCTGGCTTGAAGCTGACCGTGGTAGCGGAATAAAGGCCCCACCGGTTCTACTGTGATGAAGCTTTACGACTTTCAACCTTGTCCCTTCGGCCAGAAGGTTCGGATAGTGCTGGCGGAAAAGGGGCTCACCTATGACTTCGTCGAGGTTGACCTGGCCCAGGGCGAACAGCGCAAGCCCGACTTCCTGCGACTTAACCCGTTCGGCCGCGTGCCGGTGCTGGTCGACGAGGACAGCACCATTTACGATTCGACGGTAATTATCGAGTATCTTGAAGACGAGTACCCTGAACCGCCCGTGCTGCCCGCGATCGGTTCGAGCGCGCTCCGCGCGAAGGCGCGGGTATGGGAAGACTTTGCCGATACCTCGTTCACGCCCCAAGTCGGTCAACTGATGGGAGAGATGTCGAAAGTCGAGAGCGACCGCGACCCGGCGCGCTTGCAACGGCTGCAAAAGGCGGTCGAACGCGTGCTTGACTATCTCAACCACGAGTTGCAGGGACAGGAGTACCTGGCCGCACAGTTTTCCATCGCGGACATCGGTTTCGTGCCGCGACTGATGGTCCTGCGTGATCTCGGCATTGATCCGGGTGCCAATCGCACCAACGTGGATGCGTGGATAAGGCGGCTGCTTGAGCGCACGAGCGTGCGCAATCTGCAGGGAGTGACCTCCGAACTGCTGGCCGGAATATAGATACCGCAAAAAAAACAGGCGCGCCGCCCGGATGATCCCGGAAGGCGCGCCTTTTCGCATCGCGAGGTTTCGCGGATACGAGTACGGCGTCGCTCAGTCTAGGTGATCTCGCTCCGGTTTAATAGCGCAGCTCCGGCGCTCCCGAGTAAACCTCGTCCTCGTCGGCGCGTGGGGCGACGCCGGTCAGTCGAAATACCAGCTTGGCCGAAAACAGACGGTCGCCGAGCCGTCCTTCCCGTTTGAGCATCCCGCCATGTCGGCGGCATTGCGGACAAGCCATCGTGCCACCTAACAGGCCGGCGTTTTCCGGGGTAATCCTCAGGTCAAAAGCGTGGCCACAGCCGGGATTCTGGCATGCGGTTCGATAAACGACTCCTGGTGCGGATTTTGTCGGACGCGCGGGTTCATGTCGAGCTACATTTGGCATTGTGTGCCTCCCTCCACTTGGGAGAAAGATTCTGACGGGACTTAAGCGCCCGTTTCGTTACCATTAGACGTAAAAGTCCTGTCAAAGTTTCAAGCAATCAGCATGCCTCAATTTAGACTCACCGAATGTTTAGCGAAGGACGTTGAAAATAAACAATATTGCCAGCGAAAGCAACCGTCAACGGCTATTCGCCCGTTGCTGCTTTCTTGTTTCGAGGGAATTTTTGGCACACCAAATGGCTTGCCTGAGCTTAACTGAAGTGCCAAGCAACAAAGGAAGGTCGTGCCGAGATGTAATCTCGCTCATGCCAGTTACTTGGGTGTGATGCGGGCGAAGTTACGTAGAATCGATGAAAGCGCGGAGCCAGGAAAAATCGCCACACGCGACGAGTCCAGGGGGACTGTAGGCTTGGTGCGGGGGGTATGAGGGTAGCAAGACGGCTATGAGAACTTTGGCTCTGGTGATGGCGGGCGGGCAGGGCACGCGGCTCTATCCGCTCACGCGTGATCGCGCCAAACCGGCGGTGCCCTTCGGCGGCAAGTATCGCATCGTCGATTTTGTGCTCTCAAACCTGGTCAATTCCCAGGTGTTGTCGATTTACGTGCTGGTGCAATGGCGATCGCAGTCGCTGATCGAGCATCTCAAGGACGGCTGGCAGTTCGGCTACATCATGCACGACCATTTCATCATTCCGGTACCGGCGCAGATGAGGATGGGGGAGACCTGGTATCAGGGCACCGCCGACGCCATGTTTCAGAATCTCAATTTGATTGACGACTTCAAGCCGGATTTGATTGCGGTATTCGGCGCCGACCACATCTACCGGATGGATATTCAGCAGATGATCCAGTTCCATCTGGATCGCAAGGCGGCCGTGAGCGTGGCGACATTACCGGTGCCGGTGGAGGAAGCCGATCAGTTCGGGATCGTAGAGGTGGGCTCGGGTTTGCGGGTGTTTGGTTTCGCAGAAAAGCCTGGCGCCAACGCTCATCAGATGCCCGGCGCGCCGGGGCAATGCCTGGCGTCGATGGGCAACTATTTGTTCGATCCGGCGGTCTTACGCGCGGCCTTGCTTGAGGATGCGGCTTTGGGTGAAAGCCACCACGATTTTGGCCGCGACCTTATTCCGCGTCTGATAAATCGCGTTCCGGTCTATGCGTATAATTTCATGACTAATCGCATCCGCGGCGATTCGGAGGAGAATTTGAGTTATTGGCGCGACGTTGGCACGGTCGACGCCTACTACGAAGCCAACATGGACTTACGCGACGCCCGTCCGCATCTCAATCTTTATAATCCATTCTGGCCGCTGCGCACCGCCTATTACAATCAGCCACCGGCGAAATTTGTTTTCAACGAGCATGATCGCCGCGGCGAAGCGTTGCATTCAGTGGTTTCCGAAGGCTGCATCGTGTCGGGCGGCGCGGTGCGCAATTCGGTGCTCGGGCGTTCCGTATTCGTGCATTCGTATAGTCAAATCGACGATTCCGTGATTATGGACTACTGCGACATCGGCCGCTTTGCTAAGATTCGCCGCGCCATTATTGACAAAAACGCCGTGATCACCGAGGGCGACGAAATCGGTTACGATCTCGAACGCGATCGCGCGCGCTTCCACGTCACTGATTCGGGGATTGTGGTAATTGCCAAGGCGCCCAAGCGTGAACGCAACTTCCTGTAGTATCACGGCAACCACGTGCGGCGGTCGCAAATGGTGCAACCGCCGCTCGACCCAACATGATTTGACGGGCGAATTATCCTGATGGCCGAACCTGTCTCACGAGAATCCCAATTCGCACAACAACCCATTCCGACCCCTGGTGGCGGCAAGCAAACGCGTTTCGCCGGACTCACGCTTGGCTTGCGCGATCGTCTGCTATTCTATGCGATGACCGCGATGATTCATGCGTTGAGCCTGCTGCCGGATTTTATCCTTTATCCGTTGGGGATAGTCAGCGGCTATGCCGGCTACTGGCTTGACCGTCGCCACGTGCGCATCGGGATGCGCAATCTTGCCATCGCCTTTCCCGAGCGGAGCCTGGCCGAGCGGCGGGCAATTTTGCGCAAGTCTTACGCCAATCTTGGCCGCATGGCGGCGGAATACATCCGGCTCGGCGGGTTCTTTTATCGCCGCCTTGCGCGCAGGGTGACGTATCGGCGGTTTGAATATTGGGGCGAGCTGAAGCGCCGCTATCCCGGCAAGGGCGTGATTATCTTGTCGGCCCATTTCGGCAATTTCGAGTTGCTGGCCCCCGCCCATGCGATGCATGGGTTTCCGGTAAACCTGGTCCATCACACTCAGCGCTTTGTGGCTGGCGACGCTTTGCTAACCTTCGCGCGTCAACGCGCCGGCGTACGCATAATCCGCAAGCGCGCGGCCGCACGCGCGGTGCTGCGAGCTTTGCGAGCGGGCGAGATGGTGGGCATTCCGTTCGATCAGAATGCCAAGCGCAGCGAAGCTGTATTCGTGCCATTCTTCAGCGAGTTGGCGGCAACCGCCGCCGGTCTGGCGCGGCTGGTCGCACTGGCGGGCGCACCAGTGGTGCCGGTCTTTATCGTGCGCGATCGCGGCAATCGCACCCATCACATCGATATCCAGGACGAAATCGAGTTGCGGCGCAGCGGCGACGCCGAGGCGGACACTATCGAAAACACGCGCCGCTTCGTCCGCGCGATCGAAGACATCGTGCGGCGCTATCCCGAACAGTTTCTGTGGACGCATCGGCGCTATCGAACTCGTCCGCGTGGCATGCCGCGAATCTACGATTTGGCCGACGCGCCGGTGCGTACAGGCGGGGGCAAGTTTGCGCCAAAAAGTGCCGTAAGGAATAATCTTCGAACGAGCTGAGCGCCGTGCGCTCGCCGGTGGGCAGGCTCAAAACCCGCTCTCTTTCTGTTGCGGAGGGCGAAAAGATGGAGCCGTCCCTCATACGGTCGCTGGTGAACAAATCTCGTGAAATTGGCGTACGTTTTTAGTCCGTCGCCAAAGGGAGCCGGAGGTCATGGTCCAGGCGGATTTTGCCGCTGAAGAGCGGCTAATCGAAGCTCGCTGGCGCGAGAGCCTGCGGCCCGCCGCAGGCAGCCCATGGTTCAATGCGGCCCATGTCTATCGGATTCAGGAACAAGAACGCGCCATCCTGCGAGTGTTGCGGAGCAATGGTTATACCGAGCTGAAGAATACCAGGGTGCTTGACATCGGATGCGGCCCGGGCGGATGGCTGCATCGCATGATGCTGTGGGGGGCGCGGCCCGAGAACCTCGCCGGCATCGACTTGGTGGCCGAACGCGTCGAGATCGGACGCCAGTTGCTGCCGTCGACTGTGGCGCTGGCGATTGGCAATGCCGCCCGCCTCGACTATGCCGACGCCACCTTCGACGTGGTGATCATGTCCCTCGTGCTGTCGCTGATCCTCGATCCCGAGCTCAGGCGCCATATCGCGCTCGAGACCCTGCGTGTGATGAAACCCGGCGGGATCGTGATCTGGTACGATTACCGCTACAAACCGCCAAAGCTCAAGCTCCATCCGATGCGGCTGGACGAAATTCGCCAACTGTTCACCGGCTGCGAGGTGCAACTTAGGAGTCTCACGCCGATACCACCAGTGAGACGGCTGGCGCGTTACTCGTGGATGCTGTGCGAATTGATCAGCAAAGTCGCGCCGCTGCGTACGCATTATATCGGCGCGATCCGCAAGCGGCCTGAAACCCGCACGGAGGGCCGATAATGGCTGCCACGAACAAACCATTCTTCAAGCACGTGTTTCTGCGGACCGACGGGCTGAATCTGCCGGAATTAAAACTGGCGGAGCGTTTCATCTGGGAATTTTGGCGGCCGTCGCCGGCTTCGATGATGCCGCGTGGACTGCCGCTGGATCGGCTAAAGTACGCCAGCCGCTATTTCGTGCATTATCTGCATATGTATTCGAATCGCGACTACGGCGCTTTGGTCGTGCGGCATCAGGACCGGCTGATTCACTATTCAATCACCAGCGGGCGTTACTGGAAAACACGCTTCATGGGTGAGGATGATATTCGTATTGGCCATGTCTGGTCGGACCCGGAATACCGCGGGGAAAAGATGGCGTCGTTCGCAATCGTCAAGATCGCGGCGTCCATTGGGCGGCCCGGACGGCGCTTCTGGTACGTCGTGTCCGAGGATAACACCGCCGCCATCCACGCCGCCGAGCAGGCTGGGATGGTGCGCGTGGCGCAGGGTATGTGGCATCGCCCGTTTGGCCTGCGGCTGCTCAGTTCGTATCAGATAGAACCGGCCGCCCCGCTGCGTCATCCATCCTGAACCTTGCTGAGCTAATGCGCGTGGCGATGGTGCGCGTCGGCGAAATGGACGTGGCTGTGAATCAGCGGTTCGTGGCGATGCCAATGCGAATGGGCGCGGCCGACGTCGGCATAACCGTCTGGATGAACATGGCGATGGTGGTCGTCGTGTGCATGCGCGTGTTCATGCTCAATTTGCTCATGCCGATGCTGATGGGCATGACGCGCGCGCATCATCGCGGCAAGACCAGCCGTCATCAGGAGACCCGCCGCCAGACAGGGCAGCGTGAGGCGCTCGCCCAACAGCGGTACGGCCAGTAATGCGCCGGCAAATGGAGCGGTGGCGAACAGGCTTGCTTGCCGGGCGGCGCCAAGCGTTCTTAGGGCGCGAATATACAGCACCAGGCTCAAGCCATAGCTGAGCAATCCCAGCACCATCGCGGCGGCAATCTCTCGCGGGCCGGGGAATTTCTTCCCCGTTGCCAATACCAGCCCGGTGACCACAATTCCGGCGGCAAGCGTTTTTATTTGCGCCACCGCAACCGGATCGCGGATCGACAGGCGCTGAGTGAAATTATTGTCGAACGCCCACGCCGCACAGGCTCCGGCCAACTCCAGCACACCGATAGCGTCGGCGTGTTGATTGCGGCCGAGGCCGCCAAGCAACGCCGCGGCGCCCACGATGAGCATGGCTCCAATAGCTTCAGCCCGGCTCAAATGCTCGCCGAACAAAGTCAGCGCCAGCATAATCGTGAAGGGAGTTTCAAGATTAAGCAGAAGCGAGCCGGCCACCCCGGAAAGATGCGTCAGCCCCATCATCATCAGCACGGGACCGCCAATTCCTCCCAGCACCACGACTGCCGCGAGGAGTGGCCCGTCGCGCCATTGCAAGCCGCTTTCGACTTGTGTGTCGGAGCCTCGTGCGATTAGAAGCAGCGAAAGCCCCAGGCCCGCGCCAAGGTATAGCAGCCCCGCCAGCGCCATCGCGCCCACGTCCGCCAGCAACAGTTTGGCGCATGGCGCGCCGAGTCCAAACAGGAGCGCGGCGGCAAGTCCGATAGTCAGCTCCCGCCGATTGGATTTCTCCAGGATGGTCAGCCGCGCCACTTTCGTTACCTGATGCACACGTCGCTGACTCTTTGCCCTCGCTCCGCCAAAAGGCGCCGCGACGGCGTCAGTGGCCGGCGCGCGCGCACACTTGCCGCCACAATTCCGTGACCTTCGCGCGCAAATCCGCAATCGTACCATCGTTGTTGATAATGATGCTGGCGAATGGGCGCCGGTCGTCATCGGAAAGCTGCGCCTTGATACGAGCCTCGGTTTGCGCCGGTTTGAGGCCGCGATCGCGCTCGACCCGTTCGATCACGCGCGGACGCGATGCTACCACCAGCCAGATCTCATCGAATAAGGGTTGCCAGTTGGCCTCGATCAGGATGGCGGCTTCGATCACGATGGGTTTGCGTTCGCCGCCCGCGCGCATCGCGGTGGTCATCTCGCGCATACGCTCGAACATTTTGGGATGGACGATCGCGTTGAGGCGTTTGAGCGCCATCGGATTGGCGAACACGATTGGGCCGAGCTTGCGGCGGTCAACGGTGCCGTCAGCGGCCAGGATCTCCTTACCGAAAGCCGTCACCAGATCCGCATAGGCGGGCCCGCCGGGCTGATAAATCGCATGCCCCACTTTATCCGCATCGATTATCGGCGCGCCCAAATCGGCGAGTATTCCCGCGACGGTGCTTTTGCCCGAGCCAATTCCCCCGGTAAGGCCAATCGTCAGCATTTGAAACTCCATTCTCGCGGCCCGCGGCCGGAGAACGGATTTTCACAGCTCAACGCGGCGCTGTCGACCATCAACGGAAAATCCGCCGTGGAGGACAAAGCCGCGCGTTTGGATAATTCGCGAGTTTGGTCCGGATCTTCTAGTGTGGCCATTCAGTTTGATCGCCCCATCCGCGCCGCACGATTTCCTTGAGCGCCGGGGTGGTGGCGACCATGCGCTCCAACTCGCGGCCGATTCGGCGGCCGATACGAGCGGTCGCCCCCTGATTACGTTCACTGGCTAAGGCGAGTTGCAGATTACCGAGCAAGGCCCAAGCTTCCAATGGGTGCAATTTGATGACTATGGGATCGTGGCGACTCAATTCCCGCAGTTCAATCGCGCCGGCTTCGAGTAGCTCTTCGATAGTGGTATTTCGGTTGATCGGCATAAGCATCGGCACGCAGGTGGCATCCGCGCCCGCATACGTCCGCGCGATCAAGCCGCTTCGAACCTATAGTACGTTTGGAATTTGATACGAGGCGAGTCGCCTGAGCATCAGCAAGCAACGGAAGACTGGCGTGGTACATTAAAACTAAGTATCAAACGAGCGTCCGCAAGGGGTTGACCAGGATTAACGCAGTAATTGCTCGACGCGGGCGAGTAGCGCTTCAGGCGCCACGGGCTTTCTCAGCACGGCCGTTGCGCCGGGCACTTCGGATGTGTTCTCACCCGTGATAATGACAATGGGCACTCCGGCCAGACGGCGATTGCGCCGTGCGCGCTTCAGAAAAGACCATCCATCCAGTACGGGCATTACCAGATCGAGCAGAATCAGCGATGGCGGCGGCGCGGCGTCTTTGAGTTGGACCAGCGCGGAGCGCCCGTCGCAAGCGGCGATTACGCGATAGCCGTACAGTTCCAGCAGATCGGTGACGGATTCACGTACGTCGCTGTCGTCATCGACCACCAGGATGGTTTTCGGGTGAGGCATTGGGTCAGTCAATGTTCCTGCGGCTGCCTTCACCAATTTAGGTGGAGCAAATTCGGGGCCATCGCTAGCCATTTCTGCCCCGTATCTCTTTGATCGTCTTTTGTCACATTCTGTCATCATTAAATGAACGATCACGAGATGAAGCACATTTTATCCACGTGTGAAAACCGGAAAGATTGCCCATAGCGTGCCGGGAAATTCGAGCCATGAAAGTGCGCCGGATAGGCCGCGAGTATATCTGGGCGCGCTCAATTCGAAGCGGCATCTCGGACCGGCGGAGGCCGCATCTGGATGACGAAGGTCGGTCTCCTTTTACGCGAAAACTGCTTTAATCGCGAAATATTCACGTCGATTAGTCATAAAATAGCCATAGCCGCTCCACTCTCGCACAGTGACTATCGGGGTTTGGTTCATGGTTTGCCCCGATGATTGAATGCTTCTTGATGGAGCAGGAAATTATCGCGCAGGGACGCATGCGGCTGGTTTCGCGACTCGAGCGATTTGGTCTGCCCACGGCGGCGGCTGAAGCGTTGCTGAGCCGCTACACGCTGGTCCGTTACCCAAAGCATTCGCCCCTTTTTGGCGAGGCTTCGCCGTCGGACGTGGTGTTTGCCATCATCGGCGGCATAGTTAAGGTTTACTGCAGCCGATGGGGCGAGGGCCGGATTTTGTTTGAACTGGCGGGACCGGGTGATCTGGCCGGTTATGCCGATTTCAGCGAACGGCTGGAGGCCGCGCATCAGAGTTTCGAAGCTGAAGCCTTGACCAACTCCATCGTCGCGCTGTTTACCCGCGACCACATCATGCGCGTATTGGAGAGACTCGACGCCGCTACGATGATCAAGCTCACTGCCAACCTCAACGCGACCTGGATGGCGGTGGTACATCGCTATGCGCAATTCCTTGGCATGTCGCTGCGAGAGCGGCTGGACGCGGTGTTTACAGAGCTGGCGGCCCGCTTTGGCGTCGCGGACGCGCGCGGCGTCCTGTTGACTCCCGAAATTGGACAGGAGGGTCTGGCCGAAATGATCGGCGGCTCGCGTCCGATGGTCAACAAGTTGCTGAGCGAAATGGCGCATGAGGGACTAATCGCTCGCCAAGGCCGGCACTATATCCTGCGCCGTGGCGCGTTCGAGCCACGTCCGGGGCTGTGACGCGATTGCGTCCGACATCCCGCAACTTCCGCCGCATGCCATCGCTGTAGCTGAGTCATTGACGCGTGAAGAGCGACCTTACCAGGTGCAAAAGGTAGCGCCACAGATTGATGAAAAAGCCTTGGCGGGCGACGGTGCCGCTGGCCTCAGCTTTGAGCTCGGCTTGGGCCGCCGCGAAGAATTGCCCGATCAGCATCTTGGCCGCACTGTCGATCACGCGTTGCCCGACCTGCATCAAGGGACCCCCGACCTGCACGTCGCCCGTGTACTTGACCAGGGTCGCATTGCTGTCTTGCGCGACCAGATCGAGGGTGCCTGAACCGCGCATAAAGCCCTGTTTGCCCTTGCCGTCAACCAGCATCTTGTAATGTTCGGGCGGACGCACCTCGTTCAGCTTGAGCTTGCCATCATAAATCCCCTTGACCGCGGCGACCCCGACGTTGATGGTGCCACGGAATTCGTCGGGAGCGAGCTGCTCGAGCTTTTCGCATCCGGGAATCAGACGGGAGAGGCGTTGCGGATCATTGAAGAGTTGCCAGACGAGCTGGCGCGACGCCGGCATGGTCTGTTCGCCCGTAATTTTCATGATTGAAAACGTTCCGATGCTTCAGTCCTGGCAGGTCAACAATTATTTCGTCGTCGCCGCGAGTGCCGCCGCAAGCGCCCGTTGCGTATAGACGCGCGCGAGCTCGGCGCGAAACTCGGCCGACGCATGAATATCGGCAAGTGGATCGATGCCATCGGCGGCGTGCGCGGCGGCGGTGTTCAAACTCGCTGGATCAGGAGCTTTGCCCGTTATCGCGGTCTCGACGGCTTTGGCGCGAAATGCCTTGGGCCCTAGTCCCGTGATCGCGACCCGCACGCGCTCGCACTGGCCGCGTCGATTCAGTGTGAGCCATGCGGCCACGCCCACGATGGCGAAGCCCGACGCGGGCTGGCGATGTTTCAAATAGGCGAAGCCCGCGCCCGCGGGTAACGGTGCCATCGTTACGCGGGTGAGAATTTCGTTGGGCGCCGCCGCCGTGGTCATCAGATCAACGAAGAAATCCTCAGCCGCGACGACACGCGCGCCATGTTCACTGACAAGCGTAATTTCGGCTGCGAGGGCCAATATTGCGGCGGGGTAATCAGCGGCCGGGTCCGCATGCGCGAGGCTGCCGCCGATCGTGCCGCGATTGCGCACTTGCACGTCGCCGATTGCCGCCGCGCATTGTGCGAGCAGGCCGCTGCGACTGCGCACAAGCTCCGAATTGGCGACCTGGTCATGAGTGGCGGCTGCGCCGATAATCAGCTTGCCGGGCTCCTCGCTGATCTGCGCAAGCTCGCTAACCGCGCCGATATCCACCAGATGAGCGGGCTGCGCCAGCCGCAGCTTCATCATCGGCAGCAGACTATGGCCGCCGGCAAGAAGCTTGGCGTCGCCAAATTGCTTGAGCAGTTCCAAGGCTTCTTTGACCGAAGTCGCGCGATGATATTCGAACGTTCCTGGGAACATCTCTATACCTGGTTACGGCTGACGCGGGGCGTCTTTGATCGCGCGCCAGAGTTTTTCCGGCTTAAGCGGCATGTCGAGATGGCGGATGCCCAGCGGCGCCAGCGCGTCGAGCACGGCATTGACGATGCACGGCGTTGAACCGATCGTGCCCGCTTCGCCAACTCCCTTCACACCCAGCGGATTAAGCGGCGAAGGCGTGACGGTGTTGGCCAGTTCGTAATGAGGCAGCATGTCGGCCTTCGGCACCGCATAGTCCATCAACGTGGCGGTAATAAGCTGGCCGTTTTCGTCGTAGACGACTTCTTCGTAAAGCGCCTGCGCAATTCCCTGCGCGATGCCGCCATGGACCTGGCCTTCGACCAGCAACGGACTGATGATACGGCCACAATCGTCCACCGCGACATAGCGATCGAATTTGACCACGCCCGTTTCAGGGTCAATCTCGACGATCGCCACGTGGGTGCCGAACGGGAACGTGCATCCCGAGGGTTCAAAGAAACTCGAAGCGTCGAGTCCGGGTTCCATTCCGGGAAGCGGCTGTTTGTAGTCGTAGGCGGCGCCGACCACGCGTTGCAACGGAATTGCCTTGGACAGGTCGGTGGTCAACGCGATGGTACGGTTGTGGAAGGTCAACTGGTCGGGCGGCGTTTCCATCATCGCCGATGCGATCTTCTTCAGCTTCTCCTGCAACTTGCCCACCGACATCATGAGCGCGGTGCCGCCCAGCGTCAGGCCGCGGCTGCCAAACGTGCCGACGCCGTATTGCACGATCGCGGTGTCACCGTGCAGCACCGTAATATCGTCAATATCGATGCCGAAAGCGTCGGCCGTCATCTGCGCGAAGGTCGTTTCCTGACCCTGCCCATGCGGCGAGATGCCGGTGTGAATGGTGACCTTGCCATCGGGCTCAATGCGCACGGTCGAGCTTTCCCATCCTTGCACCCCCGGCGGCAGCATCGCCGACGGCCCGATGCCGCAGATTTCCACATAAGAAGACAGGCCGATACCGACGAGGCGGCCGTGCTTGCGCGCTTCGGCCTGATCGGTGCGCGCCTGCTGGTAGTCAATCAGGCCCAGAGCTTTATCGAGCGCCTGTTGATAGTCGCCCGAATCGTAAACCAGGCCGGCTGCCGTCGTGTAGGGAAACGCTTCTCTAGGTACGAAATTACGCCTGCGCACTTCGGCCGGGTCGAGTCCAAGCTCGGCAGCGACCAAATCCATCGTACGTTCGGCAATGTAGGCCGCTTCGGGACGGCCGGCGCCACGATAGGCATCGGTCGCCATCTTGTTGGTGAAGACCATCACCTGCTCGAACGATATGGCGGGAATCCGGTAACAGCCGGTCATCATGAGGCCGGAGAAGCCGGGAATTGCGGGTGTCAGCAATTGCAGATAGGCTCCCATGTCGCAGATGAATTTAGCCTTGAGCGCGAGTACCGTGCCGTCATTTTTGATGGGCACTTCGAGATAAGTGATTTGGTCGCGGCCGTGCGTGGTGGCGGCGAAATTCTCCCGCCGGCGCTCGATCCATTTGACTGGCCGTTTGAGCGTCATCGCCAGATGCGCGATCAGCGCTTCCTCGCGATAGACATTGAGCTTACAGCCAAAGCCGCCGCCCACTTCCGGCGCGATCACGCGCATGTGGTTCTCGCCCAGCTTGAGCATCCCGGCCAACACCGAACGCAGCAGATGCGGGATTTGGGTTGAAGACCAGACCGTCAGGTGTTGTGAGCCGGCGTTCCATTGCGCGACCACGCCGCGTGGCTCCATCGGTATAGGGGCCAGCCGCTGATTGACCAGACGGAATCTTAATACGCGATCGGCTTTGCGTATCGCCTCGTCCACTGCGGGATTGGGCACCTCGACACGCACCGCCAGATTATTGCCGAACTCCTCGTGCAGGATCGGCGCGTTCGCTTCGAGCGCACGCTCCGGATCGACCACCGCGTCGAGCGGATCGTAGTCGATGTCGACCAGGTCCAATGCATCCTGCGCTTTATAAGGATCGCTCGCGACAGCCACGACCACCGGCTCACCGACGTAACGGACCGTGTCCCGCGCCAGCATAGGGTGAAACGGAATATGCTCGGCCGGTGCGACGCACGGCAGCGTGCCGGCCTTATCTTTCACATCCTCGCCCGTGAGCACGCATACCACGCCGGGCAGGCGGCGCGCCGCTTCAACGTCGATGGCAATTATTTTGGCGTGCGCGTGGGGACTGCGTAACAGCACGGCCGTGAGCATTCCGGGGATACGGACATCATCGACGTACGTAGCGAGTCCGGAGATGAGACGCGGGTCTTCGCGCCGTTTTATCCGTTCGCCGACAAACTTTGGAATCACAGCCATGATCCGTTCCTCTCAGCGTCATTTGTATACGTCATCGCACATCACGTCCGTGAACTGAAAGAATTCCGGTCGACACAACGCGGCTACGCCTGCCGCCGCATCTTTGCGGCCGCGTGACGCACGGCGTTGATGATGTTCTGATAGCCGGTGCAACGGCATAGATTGCCTTCGAGGGCGTGGCGGATTTCGGCGTCGCTGGGATCAGCGTTCCGGCTCAGCAGGTCCGTCGCGGCCATGATCATGCCGGGCGTGCAGTAACCGCATTGGAGCCCGTGCTCTTCCCAGAAGCCCTCCTGCAAGGGATGGAATTTGCCATCCGCCGCCAGTCCCTCGACAGTGGTGATTTTGGCCCCGTCGGCCTGCGCCGCCAGCACCGTGCATGACTTTACGGCTTTACCGTTCAGCAGGACCGTGCAGGCGCCGCACAGAGTGCTTTCGCAACCCACATGAGTACCAGTCAGATTCGCCACGTCGCGGATGTAATGTACCAGCAGCAGTCGCGCCTCGACCTCGTCCTGGCGCGATTCGCCGTTGATCGTGAGACTGATGCGCATATCCAATTCCCCCAAGTGAACGGCCGATGGCCAGACCACGTGAGTGGGTGCTTGCCCAAATGACTCGCGGACTCGCCAAGCCGACGCAACCGCGTCAAGATGGATAGCAAATCGTAGGCGTCTGGGCTAACCGGGCGAACGCCGGGGGACGCGGTGCGCACAGATGGGGTTAGCCGAACGTTTGGCGCGGCAACTCCGGTTCCATATTGCGCGGCCGCGGCCGCGCCCGGGCGGCTTGCCACGCCAGCAACAATGATTACCTTAAAGCGAGAGAGTTCAGACCAAGAACAACAATGAACGCCAATCGATTCACGGAAAAACTCCAGGAGGCGCTTGGTCGCGCGCAGAACGCCGCTGCCAGCGCTCATCATCAGGCCGTCGACGTCGAGCATCTCGCCGCCGCTTTACTGGAAGATAACGAGGGCATCGCTAGCTCGATTCTGAAGCTGGCCGGCGTCGATATTGCCGCAACCAACCGCAAGCTCGGAGACGAGTTGCGGAAGATTCCCGCCGTCAGCGGGAGCGGAGCGGATGCCGCACAGACGTACGCGACTCAGCGCTTAAGCCGCGTGCTGGCACGCGCCGAGCAGGAGGCCGGCAAGCTCAAGGACGAATACATTTCGGTCGAGCATGTGCTGATCGCGATGCTGGATGAGCCCGGTGCGACCGCACGAATTTTGCGCGAGGCCGGACTTACCCATGACAAGCTGATGACTGTGCTGAAGAAGGTGCGTGGGAATCAGCGCGTGACCTCCGCCAATCCCGAGGCCACTTATCAGGCGCTGGAACGTTACGGCCGCGACCTGACCAAGCTTGCCGCCGCCGGCAAGGTTGACCCGGTCATCGGACGCGACGAGGAGATTCGGCGCGTGATGCAAGTGCTCTCGCGGCGTACCAAAAACAATCCGGTGCTGATCGGCGAGCCGGGAGTCGGTAAGACCGCGATCGTCGAAGGCTTGGCGCAGCGAATTGTCGCCGGCGACGTGCCGGAAGGCTTGAAAAACCGCCGCATCGTCGCTCTCGACATGGGCGCGCTGGTGGCGGGCGCCAAGTTCCGCGGCGAATTCGAGGAGCGCCTCAAGGCCGTGCTGAAGGAAGTGCAGGAGGCCGAGGGCGAAGTCATTCTGTTTATCGACGAATTGCATACGGTGGTCGGAGCCGGCGCCGCCGAAGGCGCAATGGACGCTTCGAATCTGCTCAAGCCGATGTTGGCGCGCGGCGAACTACATTGCATCGGCGCGACCACGATTGACGAATATCGCAAGCATATTGAGAAGGACGCGGCGCTGGAGCGGCGTTTCCAACCGGTGATGGTCGTGGAGCCGAGCGTCGAGGACACCATTTCGATCCTGCGCGGCCTCAAGGAGCGCTACGAAGTCCATCACGGCATCCGGATCAAGGATTCCGCCTTGGTGACCGCGGCGATGCTCTCGAAGCGCTATATCAGCGACCGCTTCATGCCGGACAAGGCCATTGACCTCGTCGACGAAGCGGCGGCCAAGCTGCGCACCGAAAAGGAATCGATGCCGGCCGAGTTGGACGAAGCCAACCGGCGCGTGATGCAACTTGAAATTGAACGCGAGGCGCTCAAGCGGGAAACCGACGCGGCCTCCAAAGAACGGCTGGAAAAGCTCGAAAAAGAGCTGGCCGAAGCGCAAGAACGCCGCTCCGCGTTGCAGGCGCAATGGCAGAACGAAAAGGGTGGCATCGAAAAGCTGTCCGGGCTGAAAAGCCAGATTGAACAGACCCGTCACGAGATCGACAAGGCCAAGCGCGAGTACGACCTCAACAAGGTGGCCGAATTGCAATACGGCAAGCTCGCGAGCCTGGAGAAAGAACTCGCGGCGGCCGATAAAGCCCTCGATAAGGGCGCAACCACCAATCGCTTGATCAAAGAGGAAGTCGACGAGGAGGACATCGCCGAGGTGGTGGCGCGATGGACCGGTATTCCGGTGTCGCGGCTGATGGAAGGCGAGGTGCAAAAACTCGCGCATCTGGAAGAGCACCTGCACAAACGCGTCATCGGTCAGGACGAGGCGGTCTCGGCCGTCGCCGACGCGGTCATCCGCGCCCGCGCCGGACTCAAAGATCCCAACCGTCCGATCGGCTCATTTATCTTTTTGGGCCCGACCGGCGTCGGCAAGACCGAATTGGCGCGCGCGCTGGCGGAATTCCTGTTCGATGACGAGGCCTCGATGGTGCGGATCGACATGTCGGAATACATGGAGAAGCACACCGTATCGCGGCTGGTTGGCGCGCCGCCCGGGTATGTCGGCTACGATGAGGGTGGGCAGCTTACCGAAGCGGTGCGCCGCCGTCCGTTCTCGGTTATTCTGTTCGACGAAATCGAGAAGGCGCACGCCGACGTCTTCAACGTGCTGTTGCAATTGCTCGACGATGGGCGGCTGACCGACGGGCATGGGCGCACGGTCGATTTTAAGAATACCGTCGTCATCATGACCTCGAACGTCGCCAGCCAGATCATCCTGTCCTTCAAGGGGCAGAACTATGATCGGATGAAGGAGCAATGTCTCGACGCATTGCGCCAGCAATTCAGGCCCGAGTTTCTCAATCGGGTTGACGAAATCGTCGTGTTCCATCCGCTCAGCAAGGAGCAATTGCGGACGATTGTCGATATCCAGCTCGATCGGCTGCGCAAACGCCTCGAGGAACGCAAGATCGAACTTGAGCTGACCGATAATGCGCGCGACTACTTCGCCGAACATGGCTACGATCCCGTGTATGGTGCGCGTCCGCTGCGACGGATGATCCAGCGTGAACTGGAGACGGCGCTCGGCCGCAAGCTCTTGCTGGGCGAAGTCCGCGACAACTCGCATGTGGTGGTTGACGCGAACCCGCAAGGATTGGTTATCTCCACGCGCGCGGATCAGAGCGCGGCGGCATAAGCGGCTGTGAGGCGCCAGCCTCAGATCATTTTTGTCGCAAAAAAAGTGCGAAGGGTTTGTACCTTCGCACTTTTTTTGAAGTTGTGATCCGCCGGCGCGTCCGGATTATCCAAGCAGAACTGATCGGACCCTTTCGATGGCGAGCGTCGTCAAGCGCGAAGCGGCCGCTATAACCTAAAGCGACAACTTAAATGGTTGAGCTGGTTGTTTGTGCTTGGGCCGACCTTGATCTTTTGACTGTACCGAGATCGCTTCCGGGAGTCGTGGAACCGGTCAAACACTTGCGCATTTTCGGCATACCGGCCCGGGCGAATGGAGTCGCGTTCGGGGTTGTATTTCGCGGAAAAATTGAAAGCCGCTCTTCAACCAAGCCGTTGCGCGTGAGCGCCGCATCGCGATGCGAGGCGAAGTTGATTGGAGAGAACTCCGATTGCCAACCTCCACGGAGCGCGCTATTGAGCGAATTGTCCGGTGCGATTCGGACACGAGGGCAAAGCGCGGAAATTTCCTCGGGGGAGATTTTCGGGAAATTTCAAAACCGAAGGTAAAGCGCCGCTGTCGCGGATGTCGCCCGAGGACTCTCGCGGCTGGTGCGGAGGACTCATCGATGATGACGCGTGAGCGGCAGCGTCGGCTGATTGCGATCAGCCTGTTCATCGTACTCTTCTTCCTGTGGGGCGGCGGCTACAACACTTCGCCGGTATTTCTTGCCGCGCTGATCAAAGCAAACGGCTGGAGCCACGAACAAACCGCCTTTATCCCAAGCGTGCTGGCCTTGGCGGTCGGATTGACCGCTCCGATCGCCGGTTGGCTACTGGACCGGGTCGAAGCCCGCATCGTGATGACGATAGGCGGCGTACTGGCGTTAGCAGGCTTCATCACGGCTGGTCGCTCTCATACGCTTGAGGCGCTGGTCGTCGCGAACGTAATCCTGGGGGTGGGTCTGGGCGCGTGCACCTGGCTGCCGGCTTCGATGGTGGTGGCGAACTGGTTCGGCGAAAATCGCGGCACCGCGTTGGGGATCTGCACCGCCGGGATGGAGTCGGGCGGTATGGCAATGACGATTTTGCTCGGCTACGTCATCGCGCACGGCACCTGGCGTATCGCGGGCGTATCGCTGATCGGTTGGCGGATGGCCTACCTGCTATTGGCGGTGCCGACACTGCTGATCGCCGTCCCGCTATTCTTGTGGATAATCCGCACGCGGCCGCCGGGCGAGACGCAAGTCAGTGTCAGGGAGGCGGCGGCTGAGTTACCCGGCTTTGAAGTCAGTCAGGCACTGACTACTCGCGCACTGTGGATGCTGGTCATATGCCAGCTCATGTTCGGACTGGCGGTGGGGGGCATTTTCATCCATTTGGTCGCATATTTGCGCGGTCTCGGTTACGCGGAGCAGGTGGCGACTTTGGCGGTCGGGCTCACCTTGGGCGTGGCGGCGATCGGGAAACCGTCGTTCGGCTTTTTCGGCGACCGCATTGGGGGTAAGAACGCGCTCGGGGTGGGGTTTTCGCTAAACGCGATTGGCATTCTGATATTGCTCGGCGCCCACCGCGAAGCGTGGTTGGTCGTGGGGCTTTTCGTGTTTGGATTTAGCGGCGCGGTTCCGGTTGCGCTGGTGCCAATGGTGCTGGCGGAGACGCTGGGCCTTAAGCGGTTCGGCACGATTTTCGGCTGGCTGGGCCTGATCGTGACCATTGGCTTGTTTTTCGGCCCACTCGTCGGCGGCTATATCTTCGACGTTACCGGCAGCTATACGTTGGGTTTCGAGGTTTGCGTGCTGCTGAACCTGGTCGCGGCGGCGGCCAGCTTCGTATGCGTGGTACCGCGCGCGGCGGTGGCGGAGACGGCGGTGCCGAGTGCCGCTCGGGTGCCGCATCACGCGGCCTGACGATTCCTCACGCGGACCCGAGTGGATAGATAAGGCGCGGCGTGATTTCCAGGCTCAAACCTGTCGATTTCGGATGTATTCCTATCGGCCTCAGGAAACGTCGCTAGAGAACCTCCGCACAAAGAGTGATGCTGTCATTCTGAGCGCAGCGAAGAATTCCGGATCTTTTTACTTTTGCCTGCTTTTTACCGGGATTCTTCACTTCGCAGACTTCGTTCAGAATGACAAATCGAGCTGTGCAGAGGCTACCTCTAGGAGCTGTGCCCGCCGGCGCGCGTATGACGACGATCCGCTCCGTTTCGAAACATCGCGGAGTGTAAGCGGAAGAAGTTCACGATCGCGTTGGAAACGATCCGAATTCTGACGCCGCGCCTGAGATCTTCATGACTGACCAGCCAGAGTGGACAAACATCGGGCGGCTCATCGGGCCAGACTCTTTCGAGTGCGGGGTCTCGATCGGCCACACAACACGGCAGTTGCGCAATTCCGAGGCCTGCGGACCCGGCCCGGGCTTGTGCAAACGTGCCGTTGCTGTTGAACTTGGCGGTAGCCCCCTCCAATGACTCGCCCATGTACGGTGCGGCGAGGCCGGCCACCGGCTGCGAATAGCCGATCAGAGAATGCTGGGTGAATCCTTGGCCGCGAATCGGGCGCCCGCGTTTCGCCATATAATCGGGTGAAGCATAGAGCGCGAAACCATATTGGCCGAGCTTCCGGCAGACCAGGCTTGGCTGCGTGGGCTTGGGCAGCCGAATGGCAAGGTCAGCCTCACTTCTCGCAATGTCGAGCGCGCGATAATCGACCAGCAACTCGATCTCCAATCCCGGATGCTGATCGTGCAGGGTACAAAGCGCCGGAACCACCAAGCAACTCGCCAAGGCCTCGGTCGTGGCGATTCTGACCGTGCCGCTCAACCTTGAGTCATGACCCGCCACCAGCCGCTCAAGCGCCGCGGCGGCGCCTTCCATATTCTCGCAGGCGTTGAGAACTCCGCGCCCCGCCGAGGTCAGCATCAGCCCGTCCGGTGTGCGGTTGACGAGCTTCGCGCCCAGGCGTTGTTCCAACGCGGCGAGCCGGCGCCCGACCGTGGTACGGTCCACCGCCAAGGCTCGGGCCGCGCCTGACAACGTGCCTTCACGATAAGCTGCCAATAGGAAGCGGACGTCATCCCACTGCCACATGTGTGCAACCGTGCACGACAGCGGTGCATCGGGCAAGCATTTTCAAAGAACCGCGAACAAAATACCTAATTATATGCGCTTCTCATAGATGAGAACGTGAAACGAGCCTGCTCTATCCAGGCGGAAAAAATAAAGCGTCGAGGAGCAATATCATTGAACAACAGCGACTTTGAATTCTGGTTCGAATTCGGCAGCACCTACTCGTATATCGCAGCGGAGCGGATGGAACGTGAAGCCAGGCTTCGCAACATCAACGTCGGATGGCATCCGTTTCTCTTAGGCCCGATCTTTTCCGCGCAGGGTTGGGACGATTCGCCATTTAATCTTTACCCGGCCAAGGGCCGTTACATGTGGCGCGATATGGAGCGGCTGTGCGAGAAATTCAATCTACCGTTCAGGCGGCCGACCAGGTTCCCGCGCAGCGGTTTGCTCGCTGCGCGAATCGCCTGTCTGGAACCTGCTCAGCACTGGTGCCCTGAATTCGTCCGCGCGGTATTTCGCGCCAATTTCGCTGAAGACCGGAACATCTCGGAGGCGGCGGTCATTGCCGAGATTCTGGCTTCAATTGGGCTGCCGGCCGAGGCGCTGATTGCACGCGCGAATGCTCCGGAGAACAAGGAGCGCTTACTAGTCTCAGGCCAGCAGTGCTCGCGCGCCTTCCCACAGTTGACGTATCAGTTCACCGGCCGGTATTGCCTGTGCCAGCGAGGCGGACTGCCCCGCCCATGCCTGCATACGCTGAACG
>JBOHWL010000072.1:0-13569 GCA_050736615.1 Binataceae bacterium (SeqCode)
GTTGTATCCGCTGATTCAAGGTTATGATTCCGTCGCGCTGGCGGCCGATCTCGAAATTGGCGGCACCGACCAAAAGTTCAATATGCTGGTTGGCCGCGAGTTGCAGCGTGCTTACGGCCAACGCCCGCAGGTTGTGATGACGATGCCGCTGCTGGAGGGACTCGACGGCCATCGCAAGATGTCAAAATCCTACGGCAATTACGTCGCCTTGACCGACGCGCCTGAAGAAATGTTCGGCAAGCTGATGTCGATTCCGGACGCGCTGATGCCGCGGTATTACGAATTGCTCACCGAGACCCCGGCGGACGCACTGACGGCGATTCGGTCGGGCGCGGTTCATCCGATGGAAGCGAAAAAGCGCCTCGCCAGCCACATTGTCGAGGAATATCACGGGGTCAAAGCGGCTGGTGCGGCGCGCCAGTATTTCGAGACCAAGTTTCAGCGGCGCGAGATTCCCCGTGACGTGCCGGTCTATCGGATCGACGATTCACTATGGGTATGCGAGCTGATGAAGCAGTTGCGCTTTGCTCCGTCGACCAGCGAGGCGCGCCGGCTATTGGGACAAGGCGCCGTGCGTGTCGATGGAGCAACCGTAACCGATGTGAACTTCCACTTTGTGCCCGGCGAGCATCGTATTCTTGAGGTCGGGAAACGCCGCGTCGCCCGCATCGAACGCTAACCGTCACGCGCGAGCCGCGCCAAAGCGGGACCATCCAGGCGCCAGGTGGTCCAGCCGTCGTTGGCTCGAGCACCCAACGCGCGATAGAAATTTTGCGCCGGCCGGTTCCAGTTGAGCACCGACCAATCGATCCGGGACCAACCCCGCTCGGCTGTGATTTCCGCCAGCTTTCGCATCAGCGCGGCGCCAGCGCCATGCCTGCGGTGTTTTTCCGGAACAAAGATATCTTCAAGATACAGACCCGCTTGCCCGGTCCAAGTCGAGTAGTTGCGGAAAAACAGGGCGAAACCGATCACTTCGCCCTCACTCTCCGCCAAGAGGCATTCGAAGGGTGATTGCGCGCTCGACATTTGCGCGCGGATTTGCGCGGCGTCCGTGCTGACCGCACTGAGCTGATGCTCGTATTCCGCGAGGCCGCGGATAAAAC
Source organism: Binataceae bacterium (SeqCode) (assembly GCA_050736615.1). GTDB lineage: Bacteria > Desulfobacterota > Binatia > Binatales > Binataceae > JBOHWJ01. Next base: position 1,107 of record JBOHWL010000072.1, read on the forward strand.
GCAGGATAGTTTCGGCGTCGTCGGGTGTGGCTAAACGGATCGTGAAGTTCATCGCGCGCGCCTGGAAGATGATGGTTATTGAGGTTTTTTAGCCGATTCAGCGACGGCTTCACGCAGCTTCTTCATCGTGCGCTCGAGCGCGCGCGTGTAGCGCTGCTTGGTCCAGTTTTCCTTGGTGCGCATTTTGAGCCAACCCAGCTTGACCGCGTCGGGCTTATTGCCCATTTCTCCGGTGGACACTTCGATCACCGCACGTTCTTCGAGGCTCAAAGTGGCCAGCACTTCGCGCTTGATACTTTGCAGGAACCCCGCTTTAAGATCGAGATCGACTTTCATGACGTTCGAAGCACCGGACAAGCAATGATCAATCGGAGCCTAGATCAACCGTTAGATAGGCTCAACCATTCCGCATAGGAGCCCGCGGACAGCGCGCGAGCAAGGAGTTTAACCATGAAATATTTCACAATCGAGACTCATGATCAGGTGCAGCTCTGGACAATCAACCATCCGCCAATGAATTACATGATCGCACCGATGGCGGCCGAGCTGCTGCAATTGGTGGGAGCGGCTGAAGGCGACGAAAGCGTCCGTGCAATTATCATTACAGGCGGGCTTGAAGGAAAATTCATCACCCACTACAGCGTCGATGAGCTGGCGGCAATGGCGGCCGACCCCGAGCGGTGCGCGCGGATTTGGCCTGAACTGGCCGCCGGCTTTCATCGCCTGCTCAACCGCCTGATGCTGATGCCGAAGGCGGTCATCGCGGCAATCAACGGCGACTGTATGGGTGGGAGTTACGAACTTGCGCTGGCGTGCGATTTCAGACTGGCCGCGGACGGTCCTTATCAAATCGGCTTGCCCGAGGCGACCCTCGGAATTTTGCCAGGCGGCGGGGGCACGCAACGACTGCCGCGGTTGATCGGACGCGGGCGTGCGCTCGAGGTGATGCTGTTTGGCAACGTTTATAGCCCGCGCGAGGCTGAACGGATGGGCATGGTTAACCGCGTGATCGCGCCGGAGACGCTGCTGGCGTTTGCGATGGGCTGGGCGCGCGCCCTGGCCAAACGCTCGCCGGGTGCGATCGCCGCGATCAAACGCGCGGTTTACCTGGGCTGCGATCGCGATTTGGAAAGCGGTCTGTATATCGAACGCGCCGAAATGGCCGGTGTGATGTGCAGCGAGGACGCCCGCGTGGCGATGAACGCGTATAACCAAGCCGTCGCCATGGACGCGATGGCGGCACGCTCGGACTTTCTCAATGGAGTCGGTGTACCCGAAACGAAGGGACGCTAACTAGGGAAGCTGTACACAAGCGGCGATTCTGTCATTCTGAGCGCAGCGAAGAATCCCGGATCTTTGTGCTTTTTGCGAGCTGTTTGCCGGGATTCTTCATTTTTTGAACGCAGCTCGCGGACTCGCCTGCTCGTTCCGCCTACGGCTCCACTGAACGGAGTCCGCTTCAAACGCAGCCGCGGGCGAAGCGGGCACGCGAGTGAAGCGAAGCGAAACGAGCAGGCGAGTTTTACTTTGGCCGAGGCTCGCGGGCGCCCTCGGACTGCGTTTCGAGATAAGTGAGGAGTCCCGGACAAAACCGAACAGTCCCCGGGATTCCTCGTTGCGCTCGGAATCTGTGAATTTTTTGTCATTCTGAACGAAGTCTGCGAAGTGAAGAATCCCGATAAAACACAGGAAAAGCGGAAAGATCCGGGATTCCTCGCTGTGCTCGGAATGACAGATACGCTTGTGCGGAGGTTTCGAGTGGCCGTCGCCACGCGCTACGGAATCATGATCACCATTACAAGAGTGACCACGGTTCCAACGGCTGCCGCGCCGTAGAGCAGGCCGCCCATCGCGGAATTCAAATGGCGCAGGTCAAGTGCGTCGCCAGCCGTGAGCCGGATTCGATGCGCCGCGTGAAAGAGACAACCGACAATCAGGATGAACAGGTAGATGCGGGTCAGCACATGAGAAGCCAGCGTCAGTTCCGCGCCGTAGCCGGGGTCGGGAATCCATCCGAGCGGAAAAGCGATCCCGAACAGGAAAATCTGCACCGGCAGGAGGAATGCCGCGATGAAACCTCCGATACCGAAAAGGAACCAGACCACCGGTTCATTCGAGCGCTTGGCATGTTCAGCCATCAGATAGTCCTCAGGATAAAGAGTCCGACCACCACTGAAATCGCCAGCCACAGGCCGAAGTTGGGCACGGCCGCGATCATCTCAGGGTCGGTGCGCCCGCGGATCTGTCGCAGCATTACGCGTGGAACCAACCGAAACCAAGTGAAGGCGTGGTACATCAGGGCCAGGAAGGCAATCACGTTGACGGCGATTATTCCCGGCTCGCGCATCCAGGCTTGCCATCCGCTGTAGAACTCCTGCCCACCGATCAATGCGGCTATTTGCAGCAAAGTCACGATCGCGAAATAGCCGACAAAGAGTGAAGTCGACTCGCGCAGCACGTAGAGCAAATAATCCCAATTATCCAGAAACCAATTCGCCGGCATCCGGCGCCGATACGGCCTGGGTTGAAACTGGCTGTACTGCGGCATCGCGCTCACTTGTTCCCCCAAGGCAACAGAAAGGACTTGAACCATTCTTTAGTGGCGGTGAGCTTGTATTGCTGAATCGCCAACGAGGGATCGACGTGTTTGGGGCATACCACGGAACATTCCCCGACCACGGTGCAATCCCAGATACCGTCGTGTTGCGATAACACATCAGTGCGTTCGCTGGCGCCCTGGTCACGCGAATCAAGGTTGTAGCGATGCGCCAAAGCCAACGCCGCGGGCCCGGCGAAGGTCTGATCCAAGCCATACACCGGGCAGGCCGAATAACAGAGGGTGCAGTTGATGCAAAGGCTGAACTGCCGAAACTTTTCGAGTTGAGCCGGTGTTTGCAGATACTCCCGTTCAGGCACGCCCTCGTCTTTGCGGATGATCCATGGCCGCACTTTTTGTAGCTTGGCCATGAAATCCTCAAGCTCAACCACCAGGTCCTTGATCACGGGGAAGTGCTGCAATGGCTCGATGCGGACTGGTCCGGGTGCGCAGGTCTCAAGCGGCGTCTCGCAGGTGAGCTTGGGCACACCGTCAACCATCATGCCGCAACTGCCGCATATGCCCATGCGGCACGACCATCTGTAGGCGAGCGAGCCGTCGAGCTGGTCTTTCACGTAATTGATCGCGTCGAGCACCATCCAGTCCGAACGCAACGGCACTTCGTAATTCTGGTACGTCGGTTCGCTGTCGTGCTCCGGTTGATAACGCGCGACTTCGAGAATGATTGTGTCGGCCATCCAGGTTACCTTCCGTAAACGCGCTCGCCCGGGGGCAATTTGGTGATTACCACCGGCTGATAGTCAATCCGCGGCGGCCCCTCGGCGGTGCTATGGACCATCGAATGCGCGAGGTAGCGCTTGTCGTCGCGCTTGGGAAAATCCGTACGTTGATGAGCGCCGCGCGATTCCTCGCGGTTGAGCGCGCTATGCACGATGGCCTCCGCCACGTCAAGCATAAAGCCCAGCTCCAGCGCGGCGGTAAGCTGGGTATTGAAGGTGCGGGTGTGGTCTTCCATCGTGATATTTTGCGCGCGTTCCTTAAGCTCGCGCAGCTTGTTGGCCGATTCCACCAGCGAGCCCCGGTCGCGATAAATACCGCAACCGAGTTCCATCGTGTGTTGCATTTCTTCGCGGATTTTCGCGAGTCGTTCCGTGCCGCCCTGCTTATGCAGAAATTCCTGCTCAAGCCGCCGTTCCTCGTCCGCGGCCAGCGCGAGTAAGCCGTTGGTGGAAGCGGACGGTTTGAAATCGGCGACGTAGGCGGTCGCGGATTTGCCCGCCCGCGCACCAAATACCAGGCATTCGCCAAGCGAATTCGAGCCGAGCCGGTTGGCCCCGTTGATCGTGACGCAGGCCGACTCACCAGCCGAAAACAGCCCGGGGAGCGGCACGATACCATGTATATTGGTCGATACGCCGCCCATCATGTAATGGACCACCGGGCGCACCGGGATCATTTCGAGCACCGGGTCGATATTCTCGTACTTCAGGCAAAGCTCGCGCACCATCGGCAGTTTGGCTTCGATCTTCGCCTCACCCAGATGGCGCAAATCCAGATGCACGTACTCGCCGTACGGCCCCTGGAGCGCTCGTCCCTTTTGGATTTCGCCGTAGATGGCTTGGGAAACGCGATCGCGCGGACCAAGTTCCATGCTGCGCAAAACCGGAGTCGGGGTCGGCTTGCCCAGATCGTAGTCCTGCAGAAAACGATAGCCGTCCTTGTTGAGCAGCCATCCGCCCTCGGCGCGCGACGCCTCGGTGATCAGAATACCGGTGAACGGCAAGCCGGTGGGATGGTATTGAACCATCTCCATGTCCTTGAGCGGGGCGCCCGCGCGGTATGCCAATGCCATGCCGTCGCCGGTGCAGATATTGGCGTTGGTGGTGAATGGGAACACGCGCCCGCATCCGCCGGTGGCGACAATCACCGCCTTGGCGAAAATCGCCCGGATGCGTCCGGTCTTGAGTTCGATGCCGACGGTGCCCAGCACCCGCCCATCTTCGACCAGCAGGCGCGTGGCGAAAGTTTCGTCGTAACGCGTAATCGTGGTGTACTTGAGCGAGGTTTGAAACAAGGTATGGAGCAGGTGGAAGCCGGTTTTATCCGCGGCAAACCACGTGCGCATTCGCTTCATGCCGCCAAATGCACGCACCGCGATCCGCCCGTCGGGCTCGCGGCTCCAAGGGCAGCCCCAATGCTCGAGCCGCAGCAATTCGCCGGGCACTTCGCGGCAGAACGCTTCCACGGCGTCCTGGTCGCCGAGCCAATCGCTGCCCGACACGGTATCGTAGATATGCTCTTCGATGCTGTCGTCCTTGCCGGCGACGCCCGCGGCACCGCCTTCGGCGGAAACCGTGTGACTGCGCATCGGATAAACCTTCGATACCATCGCGATGTCGAGGCTGGGATTACTTTCGGTGGCGGCAATTGCGGCGCGCAAGCCGGCGGCGCCACCACCAATCAGAAGAATATCGTGCGAAGAAGTTTCCACCGCGCTCTCCGGGGGCCGATTAGAGCCAGTTCTCCAATCAGCCGGACATTGGCTATGCTGGCATTAAATACGCTAACCGCGTGGCTATCTCAATATCAGCGCCGCTTGCCATGCTGGGCAAAACCATCGGAGTATAGCCTAACGTTTTTGGGCCTGACAACGGAAGATGCCGCCTTTTATCGGATTGCGGCGCGCAGGAGTGATCATGAGCGAACCACTATTGTCGCGCGATGAAGTCGTCGAAATGGAGAAACTCACGGTCGCGCGCGTGATCGAGGCGATCGATGCGGGCGATAAGGACGCCGCCAAAAAACTCGCGCAAAAGATGTACAACGAATTCCTCAGCATGCACGACCTCTACCGCGACTGGGTCGCCGCGACTTTGAGCTTCATCGGCCGCCGTTTCGGTGATCAGGTGGTCGAGGAGGCGATGGACGCGGGCGTCAAGGCGTGGTGGCTGCCCAATCTGGACAAAATGCCGGCGGGCGAAGACGCGCTGCGCGCGCGCGTACGCATGTTTGCCGCCGGGCTGCGCGCCCATTTGCAGCCGCTCCATATCGAAGAAGACGACGAAAAGATCACCATCGAGATGCGGCCGTGCGGCAGCGGCGGCCGCCTCGTGCTTGAAGGCAAGTATGAGGGCGCCGACGCGATGCTGACGCTCAAGGGGCCTCAGTTTCTCACCTACGGACGCGAAAGCTTTCCGGTATATTGCGCGCACGAGCCCGTGATGGAAGCGCAGGATATCAAAGCTCACGGCGCACCCTTCATGGTGGTTGAGCCGGCTCACGTTTTGGGCAAGGAGCATTGCCGTTTCCTAATTTATAAAGACCGGAGCAAGGTGCCGGCAAAGTATTACGAACGCCTCGGTTTGAAAAAGCCGGAGGGTGAGTAGCGCGATCGCTCAGCAAACGCGAGGTTTAGCCGGGAGTCGGAGACGGCGAGGATTTGCCGTCGGGTTTCTTGATGCCGAACTTGTCGAGCCGGTATTGCAGTGTCCGATAGCTCATCCCCAGCATCTTGGCGGCCTTGGCGATCACCCAGTCGGCTTTTTCCATCGCCTGCAAGATAACGTCGCGTTCGAGGTGCTCGAAGTTGATTCCTTCGGCGGGAATTTCGAAACGCTCGCCGCCACGCGAACGTTCGATCCGGCCGACCGCCTTGCGCGCGAGCACTTCCTGGGGCAAATCCTTGGGCATGATGCGATCGCCCTCGCACAGGAGCAACGCGCGCTCAAGCGCGGATTCAAGTTGGCGCACATTTCCGGGCCATGAATAATCGAGCAGCACCTCCATTGCTTCGCGGCTGATTTCGCCAACGCGGCCGCTGGAAAGATGGGCGAAACGAGTCAGCGTATGAGCGGCCAGGAGCGGAATATCGGAACGGCGGTCGCGCAACGGCGGGAGCGTGATGGTCACGACGTTGACCCGATAGTATAAGTCCTCGCGAAAGCGTTCCTCGGCGACTTCTTCGGCCAGGTTGCGGTTGGTCGCCGCCACCAATCGCACGTCAACGCGGAACGACTCGTTGCCACCGACCCGCCGAACTTCCTTCTCCTGCAAAACGCGCAGGATCTTCGCCTGTAGTCCGACACCAAGGTCGGCAATTTCGTCGAGAAACAGACTTGATTTGTCCGCGCTCTCGATAAGTCCGATTTTGCGCTCCGTCGCGCCGGTAAAAGCCCCGCGTTCATGGCCGAACAGTTCGTTTTCGATGAGGTTGTCGGGGATCGCCGAACAATTGATTGCCACGAACGGGCGGCTCACGCGCGGTGACAGCCTGTGAATCGCACGGGCGATGATTTCCTTGCCGGTCCCGCTTTCGCCCTGGATTAGGACAGTGGAGTTCGAGGGCGCCACCTTGCGTACGATTTTGATGACCTCAAGGATCGCAGGATCCTGGCCGACGATGCCCTCGACCGGCAGCTTGCCCTCCATTTGAGTGCGTAGAAGCTGATTTTCCTGCTGCAGGTTGGCGAGCTCGGCGGCTTTGCCGACGGTCATCACCAGCGCCTCGCGATCGGTCGGTTTGGTCAGGTAATAAAAGGCGCCATTCTTCATGGCCTGGACGGCGCTTTCGATGGTGCCGTGGGCGGTCAGTACGACGATCTGGGTCGCGGGATATTGCTGCTTAACGCGACTGAGCAATTCCTCGCCTGACATCCCCGGCATCATCAGATCGGTCAGAACTACGTCGAAGCGGCCCAGCGCCAGCATCTCCATTGCGCGTTTGCCGACCGCCGCCTCTTCAACCGCGAAGCCTTCTTCGCGCAGTGTTTCAGTGGTTATCTGGCGTTCGAGATCGTTATCTTCGACGACCAGTACGGATGCCTGATTCATGATTCCTTATGTACCGTGCCGAGCGGGAAGGTGAAAGTTACGGTGGTGCCGGGCCGCGTTTGGTTGGGCGCGATGGTGATGGTGCCGCCGTGTTTTTCGACGATCTCCTTGGAAAAGAACAACCCCAGGCCAATACCTTCGCGCTTGGTCGTGAAAAAGGGTTCGAAGACGCGCTGGGCGACTTCCGGATCGATGCCTGCGCCGGTATCGCGAAAGCGCACGGTGAAGCGGCCGTTGTTTTGCGCAAAGGCGACCGTCAGCCGACCTCCATCGGGCATCGCCTGAGTCGCATTGGCAACCACATTCATGAAGCAGGTACGCACCTTCTCAGCGTCTATATTGAGCACCGCGGGAGCTTCCGCGCCTTCTTCGGCCAATTCAATTCGCTGGCTGCGCATCTTGGATTCCGACAATGCCAACACGCCGTGGACGAGTTGGCGAATATCGGTTGGTGCCGGAAAAATTTCGATTGGCTGGCCATAATGCAGGAACGTCTGCACCATTTCGGAAAGCCGCCGCACCTCGTCTTTCATAATCACGAGCTGATGCAGAAAGGTCTCGCGGTCGCGCGCCACTTGCGGGCCATAACGCGCGCGCAACTGGTCGAGCGCCAAGCTGATGAAGTTGAGCGGGTTTTTGATTTCATGGGCCAGCGCGCCGGCCAACTGGCCCAGCGCGGTGAAGCGTTCCAAGCGATTAAGCTCGACTTCGCGCTCGCGCGCCCGGCGCAACTGTCCCAGCATATCATTGAAGCTGCGCGTCAAACGTCCGATTTCATCGCGGCGTTTGGCCTCCGGCACTGGCTCGAAGCCGCGCGCGGCGATATTTTGCGCCGCGTCCGCCACCGCATGAATCGGATCGACGTAGCGTTGTGCCAGCACGTAGGCGAACACCAGCCCGATGGCGAAAATCACGAAACCGAGCGTCAGCAGCCGGGTCCGATAGTCACGCAAAGGCTGATCGAAGTCGCTGAAGTCCGCCACCACCTGCACGTAACCAAGCAGATGGTCCTCGACTTCGACCGGAATGAAATAGACCGTGCTGGCGGTGTCAGCCAGACCTAGCTTGGCGCCCGGCACGATGATCGGATTGCTCGAATCGCCCTTGCGCTTGGCCATCAGCGAGCGCACTGTCGCGGGATTGAGCGCCTCGCCGATAAGCTTGGGATTGGAGCTGTTGATGATCAGATCCTGACTCGAGGCGATGGAAACTTCGAGGCCGCGCGTATTGAGTTTGCCGACGTAGTTTTGCAGGCGGTCGCGATCAGTGGCCGAAATCGAGGTCAGCTCCTGCACGCTTATCTGAATCGCGCTGGCAAGGTCCTTGACCTTCTTTTGAGTGGTATTGATGATCGCGTCCTGGGTGCCGATACTGACCAGCACCTCGGCGCCCAGTGTGAGTGCCAGCAAGACCACGATGAGCAGCGTGAGTTTGGCCTTTAAATTGAGCACCGGGAATTTTAATTTCATTGGATTTAAGGCGCGCGGCCGATTGAGCGAAACCCTCGCGCTTCGCTTTTAGAATATCCGCGCGGCGGGAGACGCCAATCGCGGCCGGCACCTTCTCACCATCGTGGCAGGCTGGCGGCGAGGACGCCCGCGTGACGTATCAGCGTGATATGCGGATGTGGATTGAATCTCGGCCGTCGTATCATTGCTCCGATCGGCCGGGCGCCGGAGCCGTCGCGCGCGCGCGCATCGGCATCAGTGCGCGCGTCGCGTAGATCAGCACGGTCAGCATCACGACGATCAGAATCACGTGTTCGAAGCCGCCGAGATAACGGATGATCATTTCGAGCTGCCGGCCAAATAAATAGCCGAGCGAGATCACTACCGGCACGGAGATTACCGCACCCAGCGCATCGTAAAAGAAGAAACGGCTGGGACTTACACCGAGCGAACCCGCCGTCAAATAGACCAATGCGCGCAACCCGGCCAGAAAGCGCGCGTAAAAGATCGCCCAATGGCCGTGGCGATGCATAAATTGCTTGAGACGTTCAATTTGTTGTTGCGAGCGCGGGCGGCTGAGCCCCAGGTAGGCGACCAGCCCGGTGCCAAAGCGGCGGCCGAGGTAAAAGAGCGAATTGTCACCCGCCACCACTCCCACCAGCGCCACCATCACCGTCTGCGGATACTGGATGATGCCGCGATGAACGAGGAAACCACCGGCCAGCAGCGCCACATCTTCGGGCACCGGCAATCCCAGCCCGCATAGCAGCAACACCACCAGCAGGCCGAGGTAGGTGAAATGCTCGATAGTGCCGGAGACTAAGGTGGTCAAGCATCACCCCGCGTGACCATAGCGATCCTTAAGTACCATGCGAATCTGCTCCACTGGCGTGCCTTGCTGATAAAGCTTGCCGGCCGTGACCGCCTCGCCCACGCATACCGCGCATCCGGCGCCATGATTGGTGCGAAAGCAATCCAGCAGGTCTTTCATTCCTTCGTTCTGTTCGCATCCGCAATAGCAGTGAAGCTGGGCCAGCAGATCAGGGTGAGCTTGCGCCACCTGATACGCCTCGCGGGCCTCGCCTTCGAATAAGTTGGGGTTGAGCGTAACGCTGTTGGCGGCGGCGGTCGCTTGCGCATTGGCCTGCGCACGCACTTGATAAATTCCGAAAAACGCGAGGCCGATGATCGCGAATATTCCCATGCCCGCGATTACAAAAATCGGGCCTTTCGAATTCTTAAGCATAGCGCGTCCCCTCTTCAGGCGATCTCTCCAGAACCGCGATTACGCGCATGCTGGCGAAAACCGCCGTACGCACTATAGCATTTCGATGACCTGCAAGCTGCGCCGCGCGAAGCTATAAAGGGATGCCGGCCGATGCCGTCCGAGGCGCTTGAGCGGCATCCTCCGCAGCAGGCCCATCGCCATTATGCGCCGTCGGAAGTTGCGCCGATCGAGCGTGCGGTTAAGCACCGCCGCATACAGCTCTTCCAATTCAGCGAAAGTGAAGGTGGATGGCAGCAGATTGCACGCGATATTGGTGTACTCCAATTTGGATTTGAGGCGGCGCATTGCGTAATCAGCCATCAACGCGTGATCATAAGCTAACGGCGGCAGCGCGGGTGGCTCAAACCATCGCCCGGCCGCGTACTTGGCCGAACACGAATGGACCGCCGCGGGATTATCCACCAATGCCATGTATGCGACCGAAACCACATGCGAACCCGGATCGCGCGAAGGGTCGCCAAAGGTGAAGAGCTGCTCCAGGTAGGGCTGCGCCAGTCCAGTCGCGTCATAGAGCTCACGCCGCGCCGCCTCGTCCAGCATCTCGCCGACCCGCACCAGGCCGCCGGGAAACGCCCATTTGCCCGCCAGCTTGCCACGTTTGAGCGGCACCAGGTAGCAGCGCGGGCGCCGTCCCTCGATCGCGAACAGAACCGTATCCACCGCGACGTTTGGCCGGGCCAGCCGGCCGATTCGCGAATCCTCCCGGCGCATTGTGGTGGCGATATCAGGGTCAAAGTGCTGATCGGTCGACATCGGCTCCGGCGAATCGGCGGCACTTCGATTCACGGTTGCACCATCGTAGCGCGTCGCCACGTGATTTATCAGTATGCCATTCCGGACGCGCACCGCGAAGATTCAAACAACGCTGCTTCGCACGCTCATTCCGGATTTCGGCTCGCGGTAGTTGGTTGAAGAGGGCCGGCCTTCGCAAGGGTCTCACTGAATGCTGATTTTTCCCGCAAGCGCGCGGGTAGGAGAGAAATAGAGATTGCCGCCAGGAGTGAGCCAATCGCCATGGCGGCGAAACCGGCATACCAGGCGCGTCCGGCGTTGAAGCCGCCGCCCAGATCGAGTACCGACCCGACAGCCAGTGGCCCGATCGCGCCGCCGCCGAACCCGACCAGCGAATAAACCGCCAGCGTCGCACCCTGCTCCTCGGGCCGCGTGATTGCCACTGTGCCGGCGGTGAGCGCGCCGGAGTCGGCCGTGATTGCCGTGTTGTAGACGAACATCGCCGCGACCGCGAAGCCAAACGATAGATTTCCGCCCGCCGCGCCTGAAATCGCAATCACGACGCTGGCGCATTCAAACCAGCGCAGGAGGCGGTCACGGGTCCAGCGATGGGCCAGCTCCGCCCCGACGATGCTCGAAGGCACGCCGATGAGAGTGATCAGCATCGACCATCGCGCAATCGCAAGGCCCGCGCCGATGGCTCGCGTGCGCGTCCATGCGAAGGTCAGAAACGCCGGCAGCCAGGTCCTGAAGGCGAACAACTCCCAGCAATGGCCGCCATACGCGAAGATGTATGCGAGCGCGCCGCGACTTTTCAGCGCTGGCCGAAAATCGAGCGGATGGCGCTCCGACAAGCGCACCTCGAAACCCGGCTCGACCGCGATACCCCGCGTTGCCAGTAACATGACAATTGCCGCAATCACCGACGCGAGCGCCGCCGCCATGAAGCTCGCGCGCCATCCATAACTGGCCGCCGTCCATCCGCTGATCAGATAGGAAAGCGCGGTGCCGATCCCAAACGCGCTGGTATAGTAGGGGACGGCCCGGATACGGGCCCGCCCGGTGAGCCGTTGCGTTAGAATCCTAAGGCCGGGCATGTAGACGGCGGCCAGTGAAACTCCGGCCATCATTTGAAATACGAAGGCGCTCCAAAGTCCGTCGGCATAGCGCGCAAAGCCGGCGAAGGCGAGCGCGCCGATGGCGCAGCCGGCCAGATAAATGAAGCGCGCGTCAATGACGTCGGTCAGCCCGACCAGTACTGGAACGGCGATAGTGTAGCCGATGAAATAGGCGCTGCTGATCCAGCCGGCATGCGCGGCATCGAGATGCCATAGGCGCGCCAGCTCGACCAGCGTCGAGGCGAAGGCGGCCGAGCCCGCCATACAGCAGATTTTCGCGACAATCAGGCCGCCCAGCAAACGCGTCGATCGCGCCGTCGGGCGCCGCATGAAGTCGCCGGCCAAGTATCACTCCTGTCCGCGCCGTAACGGCCGCTCGTACCATGCCACGTCCCAGTAGCGGCCGAACTTGCGCCCATTGGCGGTAAATATCCCGACTGATTTAAAACCAAAGCGCCGATGTAAGGCGGCTGAAGCGGCATTCGGCAGC
>JBOHWL010000073.1:0-2811 GCA_050736615.1 Binataceae bacterium (SeqCode)
GATTATCGGCATGATGGTAGAGGATGTCTCGATTCGCGTGATCATCCGCATGACGGGGGCGAGCAAAAATACGGTCGCGAAGTTGCTGGCCGACGCTTGCAATGCGTTGATTGTCAAGATCGCGTCCTCCGCAATTCGCCATGTCAGGGCATATAAGCGGACAAAATCTGAAGCTTCGTTTATTCCAAACAGAAGAATGTTCCGGCAGATAGGCACGGTCAATTTGGGTATCGTGACGTGTGGACTTGGAGGGCCATCGATGCGGATACCAAGCTGATCGTTAGCTGATATCTCGGACGATGCGACGGGGACACAGCCTATGCTTTCATGAGCGATCTTGCGAGGCGGCTCAGAAATCGCGTTCAGCTAACGACGGATGGTCACAAAGCCCACCTCGAAGCAGTCGATGGAGCGTTCGCCAGAGACATCGATTACGCGATGCTGTGAAGCTTTACGGCGGCGACCCCGCGAACAAGCCGAGACGCGCTACAGCCCCGCGCAATGTGTCGGAGCGCGCGCCGATGCCATCATTGGTAATCCCGATTCAGAGCATGTTTCGACAAGTTTCGTTGAGCGGCAGAATTTGTCGATGCGGATGGGGATGCGTCGGTTTACGCGCCTGACCAATGCCTTTCAAAGAAGCTCGAAAACCACATGCACGCGCTTTCGATCTACTTCATGCACTACAATTTCGTGCGGATTCACCAAACGCTTCGATGCACTCCGGCGATGCAAGCTGGCGTTACTGAGCGACTTTGAGACTTGGATGATATCGTTGCGATTGTGGACGGATGGGAAGCCGCTGAGAAGAACGACGATTCCAAACTGAGCCACTACCACTGAGCGAGGCCTCTTGACGGCCGGGGTAAAGATATATTATTCATATATCTTTACCCCGCGGCGAGCGGGCTCCGGTCGGACGTCTTTTCGCTGGCGTTCGCGATGCGAGGCCGCGTGCGCGCCTGCGGGGCGAGGGTTGCGAATCATGACCGAGCACGACGTTTTGCAGGCTCTTCATCAGGTGAACGATCCCGAAGTGGGCGTCAACATCGTTGACCTGGGACTCATCTACAGCACCGACATCACCGCCGGGCGAGTGCGTATTGCCATGACAATGACAACGCCGGCCTGTCCGATGCATTCCTATCTCTCGGAAGAGGTACGAGCGGTGATTCTGAATGAGCTCGAGGAGGCGCGCGCAGTCGAAGTCGCGATCGTGTGGGATCCGCCGTGGTCTCCTCAGATGATCTCGGCTGCGGGTAAACGCCAACTCGGGTGGATGGAGTAGCCGTGCTGAGGGGCTTCAGCCATCACAATTGCGCGCCTGGCCGGCCTCAGCACCCGGGAGGAAAAATGACTTCTTCCCTCAATCTTCTCCCCCGCGCTTTTTGCGGAGGGAGATATAAAGGGGGTGCAGGCTGTGATTTTTTAACAGCCTGCTAAAAAGGAAGTATAAGGAAGGTGCGGTGGAACTGACCTATTACACTGACTACGCGTTGCGCGTCTTGGTATACGCGGGTTTGCGCCCGGAAAAGCGCTGTCTCATCTCCGAAATCGCCGAGCACTATGAAATTTCCGAAAACCACTTGATGAAGGTGGTGCATGGGCTGGCGAAGGCCGGCTTCATGACGACCTTCCGCGGCAAGGGCGGCGGCCTGACCCTGGCCAAAGATCCCAAGGACATCATCATCGGCGCGGTGGTGCGGCGGATGGAAGGTCCCTTCAAGCCGGTGGAATGCTTTCGCAGCGGCAACCGGTGCGCGATCAGCGGCGCCTGCAATCTGCCGGACATCCTGGGCGAGGCGTTCCAAGCATTCATCGCCGTGCTGGATCGTTACAGCTTGGCCGATCTGCTGGAACGCCGCGGGCAGTTGTCGCGCCATCTTTTCGGCGCCGCGCGAAACCGCAACGCACGCCGGATCAATCCGCCACCCGTTCGAGTCTGATCCTTTAGACACATTTCAGGTTCTCGAAGCCCGCTTTTCGATTTTATCGCGAGCAGCGAAGCTCGCGATTTTTTTCGTTCGTTGAGGCCGGCCGCGGAGGTGATCTGGTTGACAGCGATGAAGAAGTATTATAGATACATCTTAAGAGCGCCACTGGATGCGCGCAAAGACGCCAACACTTCGGCGAAGCACGGCGGACTGGCGCAGTTAGTGGGGCCGTCGGAGCCCGAAGCGCCTGAGCCAACGAGGCGGTGTGGAAAGTCAAATGGAGGAGTGCTGATGGGTCCGCTGAGGGAAGCCATCCACAATCATCATCGAGTGCTGCAAGACGCGTTGCGCGGGCAGGTCAACGCGCTGGTCACGCGCCGGGCCGACGCCAGCGGTCTGATTGCGTTTTTAAAGGGTGAGCTGCTGCCACATGCGCACAGCGAAGAACACCAGCTCTACGGGGTGCTTGACGCGCTGATCAGGGAGCATGGGCGACCGACCGCCACGATGGCGGTCGATCACGAGTTCATCCGTGATTACGCCGAGCGTATCGCGCGGCTGCACGACGGCATGATGCTGACCAACGAGGAAGGGCAGGCCGCGCGCGAAAGTCTGCTGCGGCAGCTCGCGGTCGAGCTCGAAGCGATCGTGCAACTGCATCTGGCCAAGGAAGAGAAAGTTTTTCTGCCGCTATTCGAGCGGCATATGGCGGAAAGCGAGCAGCAGGCGCTGCTGAGTAAAGTACACGCGACCTACCAAGAGGAGGCGAAAATGGCGAGCGAGAACATTCTGGACGTGCGCGAGACCTCACCACGCGAACGGCATCCACTGATCTTCGGCAGCTTCGAGAAACTCAACCCGGGCGATTCATTCGTAC
>JBOHWL010000074.1:0-2481 GCA_050736615.1 Binataceae bacterium (SeqCode)
CCGAGTCAACGTCGCGCAACCGCCGCGCTCACACGCGACGACGCGCCACGGCGGCGAGGAATAGATGATTACCGCCGCGACGACCGCGCCCGTCACGGCCACATGCAAAGGCACTAGAAACCAGGCGGAAGCGATGCGGAGCGAGAAAATTACAATCTGAGATGACGAACCAAGGACATCACAGCGATTTGAGGCGTGTCATCGCGGCCGCCTGCGCGGCCTTGTCGCCGGCTCGCCGCGCGGTGATCCAATCGAGCATCGCCGCCCGCCGCGGATTGTGCTTCGCCTGCGCGAGCCATTGCATGCGCTTGGCCGGGTCGCGCCGCATCCCAAGTCCGCGGACGAGACCGGCGAGTGCGCATCCGGGCAGCATCAGCACGAGTGCGCCGAGCACGATAACCGCCAGCGCGACCGCGATGGCGCAGCCAATGGCGAGCGGCAGAAAAATTGCCTCCATGTCACATATGCCTCCTGACGGTAAATCTAAGAGTTTGGCCGCGATGCGGCAAGACACTAACACCAGCGGGGGCCGTCGGCGGCAAAAGCGAGCGTAGCGAGCAATTAGAAATCCGAGATGAACGCACTCGATTTTGCCCTCGTTCTGAGCGTCGCCGGACTGGATCGCATCACCGGCGCGATGCGCCAAATCGGCGAGTCAATCGACCGCGTGGCCGAACATGCGCGGTCGCTGTCCGAGCGCATGACCGAGACCGGCGAGAAAATGGCCATCATCGGCGCAATCGCCAAAGAGGGCGCCGAACAGTTGATGCATTTCGTCGAAGGGCCGATCGAGGCGGCGACGAACTTGCAGGCGACGATGCATCGCGTGCAGGCGGTGACCAAACTCAGCAATGACTCGATGGAAGCGCTGGAGGCGCACGCCGACAAATTCAGCGAATCGCTCAAGGGTTACGGCGCTTCGACCACGCAATATCTGGCGGCCTCGTATTTGATCCATTCTGCGGCGCTGGCGCAGTTCCGATTGCGGCCGCACTCAGCGACCGCCGCGTGATCGCCTGCGACAGCGACCGCGAATATTGCGAAATTGCGGCACGTCGGATTGACACGATCATGGAGCGACGCGCCGGCGCTTAAAGCGCTCGCCAGCGTAGCGCGACGGTCAAGGCGCGGATTCCAGGAACCATTAGCGGCGCTAATGCGACGCGCACTCGCGCCGCCTCACACTGTCCGGCGCGGTGTGATCAAACCATCTTGCCGGCTACACCCTCAATGACGAAGGGGACGAGTCAGTTTTTTTCGCGGCTATGCGCCTCGCGCGACGGGTCGCCCGTAGACATCGAAGTTAACAGTTTTCGAATTTACTGATGCTTGCCGCGGGAGCTTTCGAGTACCGCGCTTAGCCGTAGCGGCGCAGATAGCGCAGAAATTCCCGCGGGCCAATATAGCCGACCCGCCGCGCGCGAATTTTCCCACTCGCGTCGATAAACACCGTGGTGGGCACGCCCTCGACCCCAAAGCGCTTGATGATTGCCTGATTGACGGCGTTCTGTGCGGTCAGATTGGCCCGAATCCGCACATAACCGGCCGCTTCGCGCACCACCGCCGGATCGGTGAAAGTGGTGCGTTCCATTTCGCGGCACGGCACGCACCAATCGGCGCTGAAATCCAGCACCACCGGCTTGCGATCCTCGCGCGCCTGCTCGATCACGGCGGTGCTAAACGGCGTGAAGCTGAGTTGCGGGCGCGGACCGCCGACCGGCACCAGCAGGTAAATCAGCGCGGCGAGCGCCGTCACTCCAACTGCGCCGCGAAAGACCAGGAACGGGCGCCAATGGCGTCCGGCGGGCGAGAGGAAGGCGAGGAACAACCCGGCCGCGACTGCGTAATAGGGCAACGCGCGCGTGATTAATCGGTCTGGGACCAGCGGCGCGACGAAATACAAGGCGAGTCCCACCAGGATGAAGCCAAAGAGCTGCTCGACCCACGCCAGCCATTCGCCCGAACGCGGTAGGCGCCGAATACTCCCGGCCGCCATCGCCAGGCCGATATACGGCAGTCCGAGGCCAATCGCGAGGGTGAAGAAGAGCGCGAAGCCGAACAGCGGATTGCGGCTCTTCTGCACCATCAGTAGCAGGCCCAGCACGATCGGACCGATGCATGGCGCCGCCACCACGCCCATCCCGAGCCCCATCAAGAGCGACCCCGCATAGCCGGGCCGCGCCGCGCCCGCCCGCCGCATCAGCCATTGCGGCGGCTGCAAGCTGAACCAGCCAAAGCTGGCCGCCGCCAGGAGCAGCAACATCGCGGCGATGGCGCCGAGCACGTAGGGATTTTGCAGCGCCGCGCCGAACAGCCCACCCGAGAGCGCGACCGCCACGCCGACGCCCGAAAACATCAGCGCGATCCCGAGGACATAAATAATCGCCAGCCCGATCACGCGCCGCGCCCCGCCGCCCTGATTGCCGAAATAGGCAATCGTCACCCCAATCAGCGGATAGACGCACGGCGTGAGATTGAGCG
>JBOHWL010000075.1:0-5963 GCA_050736615.1 Binataceae bacterium (SeqCode)
GCTCGCGGCCAGTGCCAAAGTCCCTTGGAGTAAGAAGTATTGAGGCAAATCGACCAGCAGAACCGGCCGGAACCGCGCAAAGGGTGTGGTCGTCGCCGCCTGTAGTTCGTAAGCGCCGATGTCGCACGCGCCATCGGCGCCGTCCTCAGGATCGGGGCGGGGTTCGCCGCGCTGGTCGCAGGTGAGCTGATCGGATGAAGTCATGGCGGGTGGATTGGTGCAGGGATTCAACGTTCCCGCGGGAAAGGTGCACGCGGCAAACGGAATCGCATCGACCGCCGCGCTGGTTGATTGCAGCGCGATGGTCTGGGTCGGACCGCCGTTGTTGGCGAGTCCCGCGGCGTCCAAGTTCGGATTGACGTTGTCGCCGATCGTTTGGCCGTTGGCGCCGGTGCCGGTACCAAAACCACAGGTGCCGTCGTCGGAGATATTATAGCCGTCGTTCGTGATGGTTCCGGCGCAATTTCCACCGCTCGTCGAGCTTGAGAGAATCGTGCCTTTGATATTGGCAGCGCCGTTGTTATAGATGGCGCCACCAGCGCCACTGGCGCTATTGCCCGAGAAGGTGCCGTTGGTGACGCTTAGCGTACCGTTGTTGAGGATCGCACCGCCGGCGGCGGCGCTGTTGCCTGAGAAGGTGCTGTTGGTCACGTTCAGCGTATCGTTGTTAAGGATTCCACCGCCAGCACCGCCACCGGCGGCGGCGCTGTTGCCTGAGAAGGTGCTGTTGGCCACGCTCAGTGTATTGTCGTTAAGGATAGTGCCGGAACCGGCAGTATTGTTGGCGAAGGTGCAGTTGGCCACGCTCATCGTGCCCAGGTTCTGGAGGGCCTGGCTGCCGCCACTGTGGGCAAAAGTCAGATTCCGCAGGTTGAGCGTGGCGCCTGAGTTCACCACCAAAAATTCGTTCTTTCCGCCACCATCAATGGTTATCGCGACCGGATTGGTGTCCGGTCCATTGATCGTCAAGGCATTCAGAACGTCCGGCAACTGACTGCCGAGGGTGATGGTGCCGGTGAGACCGCTTTCGAACACGACCGTATCGTTGCCGCTGCCG
The DNA here is from genome assembly GCA_050736615.1 of Binataceae bacterium (SeqCode). Taxonomy (GTDB): domain Bacteria; phylum Desulfobacterota; class Binatia; order Binatales; family Binataceae; genus JBOHWJ01. Next base: position 1,058 of record JBOHWL010000075.1, read on the forward strand.
GCGGCGCAGGCATTGACCGCAGCCTTGCTGTTGGCTGCGGTAATCGCGTCGCGCAACACGCACACGCCTGCGGAACCGGTATCGCTCAGTGAATTAATCGTAATTGTGTTGGCATAAGCTACATCGCCTACCGCCAACACACCGAACAACAGCCCCAGCGCTAACGGGATCAGGGTTACTCGCCGACCGCGTTCCATGATGACTTGAAGTGTGGCTGGGTGCCGACGAATTTTCCCTTGTTTCATTAGCTTCTCTCCCCCTTGCAAAGCCCTCTCTGACGAACGGATTTCGTGCTAGGCGCCAATAAGAGCTGAACATCTGCTACTTAGCAAACTAAACAGTTATGAACAAATAAATTTGTTTGTGCGCATCCGCAACATGCGAATACAAGTTACCGCGCAGGTACCGCCTCGACCGCCGCGTAAATCACGCCCAGGCGCACGAGGTTGATGCCAACATTCCTTAGAATCGTGGCGCGCCGAAGCCCAATACTGCGCGCTCGTTAGGGGGAAACTTGTTGATCATATTGACGCCATGGAAAATCCGCACGCGGCCGCTCACATCGATAATAAGCCGTCCCTTGTGGCTGAGAGGAGCGCGGGCAGCCGTGGCGCCGCATGAGCCGCGCTAGCGCCGCCGCCACAAGCGGTGCCGTCGAATTGGACGTTGACGCGCAATCAATGGGAGTTCGGTCAAGCGGCTGGAGCGCGGCTGGTGATTACGGCGCCTTGGCCGCTTTGATTTTCGCAGTGCTGGCGGATGACGCGTGTGCCAGTGCAATCGCGCGAACGCGGATTCACGCTCAGGACTTGCGAAAGCGCGAGGGATAATCGGCGCCGGGGTTCAATTCCGGATGGAGCACGCGGGCACGCCCGATCAACACCTCGTCGCTTTCAGGGATATTGGGGTCAGGGATACAACAATCCACCGGGCATGCGGCGGCACACTCTTCCTGCTCATGAAAGCCGACACATTCGGTGCATTTTTGTGGAACGATGTAGTAAATGTCCTCGGCCATCGCGGGATGGCTCTCGCCGTCCAACTCCCATCGCGCGCCGCCCTCATAAATCGCATTGTTGGGACAGCGTGGCGCGCACGCGCCGCAATTGATGCATTCCTCGGTAATAACTGTCGCCATGCTTGTTCGAAATTGTCCCCGCCGTAAGGAAACTTGCCTGGCGCGACTTCAGTTCGCGGGCATCGCCGTGATCACCTTGCGCGCCAGTTCCATGAAGGACTGGCTGGCGGGATGCTCTGGATGGGATAACGTAATCGGCGTACCACCATCGCCGCTCTCGCCAACTGCGGGATCCAATGACAATCTGCCGAGCAGCGCCATCCCCTCGTCATGCGCCATCCGCTCGCCGCCGCCGTGACCGAAGATTTCATCGCGCTCGCCGCACTCCGGGCATTCGAAGTAACTCATATTCTCGACCACGCCGAGCAGCGGGCAATGCACCTGACGGAACATCCGCACCGCGCGCAGCGCGTCGGCGGTCGCGACTTCCTGCGGAGTGGTGACAATCACCACGCCGTCGAGCGAAACGATCTGCGCCAGCGTAAGCTGGGCGTCACCGGTTCCGGGCGGCAGATCAACGACCAGGAAGTCTTGCGTACCCCACAGCGTGTCGTTCAGGAATTGGCGCACGGCACCCATCACCATCGGCCCGCGCCAAATCACCGGCGACTTGTCGTTAAGGAAAAAGCCGATCGAGATCAGCTTCACACCGTGGCGTTCGATCGGATAAAAGCTCTGACCGCCGGCCGCACGCGGCCGCTCATCGCCAACCCCGAACATCATTGGGATGGAAGGCCCGTAAATATCCGCGTCGAGCAGTCCCACACTACGGCCCAGACGGCTGAGCGCGACGGCCAGATTGGCCGCGACGGTTGATTTACCCACGCCGCCCTTGCCGCTTGCCACCGCGACGATATAGCGGGTGCCTTCCAGCCTGATCCGGCCGGTCTTCTCCCCCAGCTCGGGCTCAATTTTACGCACCTTGAGCTCAAGCTTTGCCGCGCCCATTTGGTGTGCGAGCACCTGATGGATACGCGCACCGATTTCTTGCAGCACCTGCTCGCGCTCACCCGGATGGCGGATCGTGATCGCGAAGCCGCCGTTGCCAGCCGGCGCGACTTCCTCGACGATGCCTAGCGAGACAATATCGGCGGCATAACCGGGATAGTTGATTCCGGCCAGCGCTTTCAGGATGTCATCCGGAGAGAAATTTCGAGTCACCGCAGTAATTATTTCAAACGGCTGGGATCAACGGAAGCCGGCACGGCAAACCGAAATCCTCTCAATCATATGACGCTGGGATCGCTCTCAGGAATGACGGTATGGGCCAGGTCTTTGTGACAATTTCAACGCGTAATTGGCGCCAAGCGCCCGTCTATAATGGTCGCGGCGTCGCGGGCGATTTCCCGCACGATCGCGCCGGCACTCATGGCCTCATGCACCAAAGAACAGGATTGGCCCGCGTAGAACGCCAACTCCTCTTCGTCGCCCTCGAAATCCTTGGTGGGCGGCATCACCGAATAGCGCGTCAGACTCGCCAGTTCATAGCCGTTGTGCTTCAACACGCCGATAGGCTGCCCTTCGCCCGGCCGATGGCCTGAAGGCGGCCGCCCCGCCCGCTCCCATCTCTCGACCGTTTCAGTCCGCAGCACGCGATGAGGCGCATTCGGCCACCCGACATCATATAGCGTGGTATGAACGGTGTTCTCGCCACTACCCATCAGAATCCGTTGTTTATAGGACATCGCCGCAGCCGCTTCGGTGGATGCAACGAAGCGCGTGCCAAAGGCTGCGCCATCGGCGCCCAAAGCAAGCGCGGCGACAAGTCCGCGCCCATCGGCCATTCCGCCCGCGGCAATTAACGGCGTGTGATCGATCACGTCGCGCACCTCAGGCACCAGCACCATCGTGCTGACGGTGCCCTGCACATGGCCGCCGGCCTCGAAGCCCTGCGCCATGATTGCGTCGGCGCCAGCTTTGACGGCGGCCCGCGCATGCGCGGCCGAGCCGCACTGCCAGATAATTTTTATTCCGCCGTTTATGAGCGGCTCGATTGATTCCTCCGGTTCGCCCCAAAAGATTGTCACCGCCTGGATCGGTTCATGGGCGAGCGCTTCGATGACGCCGGGTCTGAGGAACGGCACGAGGACGTTTACCGCCAGGGGTTTTTGCGTAAGCTGGCGCGCGCTCGCGATTTCACGATGGATCGCTTCCGGGCTAAGGCCCGCGATTCCAATCGTGCCAAGGCCGCCGGCCTCCGAGACGGCGGCGGCCAATTCGGCCAGCGCCACCGCACCCATCCCGGCGCAGACAATCGGGTACTCGATCCCAAGCAACTCACATAATTTAGTTTTCAGCATGGTTGGGCTCTCTTACAGGGGCATTAACGGCCAATAAATAAGATAAGGCTGTCTTCTTAAAAAGCCATCGCGCCGTAGGCATATCTTCTAAATTGGCCTCTGATGAAGACATACATCCAGCACCACTGAAGTTCAAAGCTCTTGATTTCCCACTTTGCCCGCGCACCCGCACGCCGCCGACGGCTTTGCTGGCTTCGCCTCTCCGCGTCGTCGGGTTTTTTCAGCTGCTATTTATCTTTGGCGTAATCCCACGAGATGGTGCGCTCCGGTTTGAAGCGCGCGACCACCACGGTTTCGCCCCGGAACTGACGGGCGTAATCAAGGCCCGCTCGTTTGCCCAGGTAAGCGATCGCGACGCGTTCCATGCGCTCGTCATCGACTTTCTCCTCGAGTGAGACCCGGCCCTTCAGGATCACCGCCTTATACGGCGGCTTGCGTACGTCGACGCAAAAGCTGACGCGCGGGTCGTGCATCAGGCACTTGCACTTAAAGGCGCTCGCGTCGGTGATAAAGCACACTTCGCCGCGCCGGAACTCGTACCAGGTCGGCACCGCATGGGGAGCACCATCGGGCGCGGTCACGGCGACCACCGCGATATTGGGCTCGCGCAGCAAACGTTCGATGTCGCGCTTGCTCATCGGCATAATGACGCCTCCGTCCGGCGGGAGAACCCGCGAGTCTCTTTTTTCATTGCATTGTCAGCGGCCCTGGAATTTAGGCGGACGCTTCTCCAGGAAAGCCTTGACCGCCTCCTTATGATCTTCCGTCAGGCCGGTCAGGCTTTGTCCGTAAGCTTCACGGTCAAGCATGGTGCGTAAGTCGGTATTGAGTGCCAGGTTCAGATTCGCCTTCATATAGCCGTAGGCAACCCGCGGACCATCCGCGAGTCCTTTAGCGTAGACGTGAACTTCATCCTTGAAGGATGCGGCGGGTATCACGCGGTTGACCATTCCGAGCCGCAGCGCTTCCTCGGCGCCTAGCACCTCGGCGGAAAAATACAGTTCGCGCGCTTTGGCGGGTCCCACCAGTTGGGTCAGTAAATAAGTTCCGCCGAAATCACCGGAGAAGCCGACGCGGGCGAAAGCGGTTCCCAGACGCGCCTCGGCGGAAGCGATACGCAGGTCGCAGGCGAGCGCGAGACTCAGGCCCGCGCCAGCCACCGGCCCGTTAATCGCGGCGATGGTTACCTTCGGTATCTCGTGGAGCAACAGGCTGGTTTCCTCGGAGCGGCGCAAGGCCGCGATACGCTGTTCAAGGGTCTGCGGGCGTCCGCCCTGCCCGCCTTCATTGCGCTCGCGCATGCGCGAAATATCGCCGCCGGCGCAAAAGCCGCGACCGGCGCCAGTCAGCACCACCACACCAACTTCCGTATCATTGGCCGCATGATGGAGTTGCTCGAGCAGGCCCGCGATCATCCCGTCGCTCAGCGCATTGAGCTTGTCGGGCCGATTCATGGTCAAATAGAGCACCCCGTCGCGATTTTCAGCGATCAAATCGTTGGACATGAAGAAGACCTCCGCAGCGAGTT